>UQZC01000117.1 GCA_900545505.1 uncultured Collinsella sp. | reverse complement strand
TTGGCCTTCGGCGCCTGGGGGATGAAGATCCAACACCGCCATGTCGGCCGAGATGGTCGCCAATTCCGACCGCACCGATGTTGCCGCCATCGCATCGCGCAGCTGCGCGGCACTCTATGGCCTGGAGGTGCTGGAGTCCAACATCCAGGACTCGGACAACAACTACACGCGCTTTGTCGTCATCAGCCGCGAGCCACGCGTCTATCCCGGTGCCAACCGTACCTCGCTCATGATCACCACGGCCAACGAGCCGGGCGCCCTCTATCGCGTGCTCGAGCGCTTCTACGCACTCAACATCAACCTCATCAAGCTCGAGAGCCGCCCCATCCCCGGTCGCGACTTTGAGTTTATGTTCTACTTTGACCTGGACTGCCCCTTTGGCAGCAAGGCACTCGACGACCTGCTCGATTCCATCGACGACGTGTGCGAGAGCTTTACCTACTTTGGCAGCTACACGGAGGTGCTCTAGATGACCGATACCGCCGCAACCCGTCCCTATGGCGTGCTGGGCCGCGTGCTGGGCCACAGCTACACCCCGACCATCTACAAGGAGCTGGCGGGGCTTGAGTACGTGCGTTTTGAGCGCGAGCCCGAGGACCTCGCGGCCTTTATGAGGGGCGACGAGTGGGAGGGCACCAACGTGACCATCCCCTACAAGCGCGCCGTCATGGAGTACCTGGACGAGCTGAGCCCGCTGGCCGAGCGCATGGGCAACGTTAACACCATCACACGCCTGCCCGACGGCCGCCTGCGCGGTGACAACACTGACTATTTCGGTTTTCAGTGCCTAGTCGAGGAATTGGGCGTAGAGGTTGCCGGCAAGAAGGTCCTCGTCCTCGGTGCCACCGGTGGTGCCGGCACCACGGCAAGTATGGTGCTGGGAGACCTGGGCGCCATCGTCGTACCCGTGGGTCGCACGAGCGAGGTCAACTACGGCAACATCGCGCAGCAGTCCGACGCCGCCCTGCTCGTCAACTGCACGCCTGCCGGCATGTTCCCCCACTGCCCCGACGCGCCCTGCACACTCGAAGGGCTCGATGCGCTCGAAGGCGTTATCGACATTGTCTACAACCCCGCCCGCACGGGACTCATGCTCGAGGCCGAGCGCCGCGGCATCCCCTGCATCGGCGGCCTGCTCATGCTCGTGGCCCAGGCAGCGCAAGCCGTCGAGCGCTATACCGGCCAGGTCACCCCGCGCGAGCGCATCCTGGACGTAACGGAGCGCCTGTCGCGCCGCGAACAGAACATAGCGCTGATCGGCATGCCGGGTTCGGGCAAGACCCGCGTGGGTGAGCAGATCGCAATGCTGACGGGTCGCGAGCACATCGATCTGGACCGCGCCCTCGAGGAGCGCCTGGGCATGCCCTGTGCCGACTTTATCGTCGAGCGCGGCGAGGCCGCCTTCCGCGAGCAAGAGACAGCGGAGCTGGCCGACATTTCCAAGCGCAGCGGCCTGGTGCTCTCCACCGGCGGCGGCGTGGTCACACGCGACGAGAACTACCCGCTGCTGTACCAGAATAGCCAGATCGTGATGCTCAACCGCAAGCTCGACGAGCTCGCCCACAAGGGCCGCCCCATCACCGCGCGCGACGGCATCGATAAGCTGGCTGAACAGCGCATGCCGCGCTACCGCGCCTGGGCCGACTACATCATCGACTCACGCGACTGCGCTGCCAACCCCGCCCAAGCCCTCCTCGAGACCCTCCCACCCGCTCTCTAACCTAAGCCACCACAAAGGGGACAGACACCTTTGTGGTGGCTTTCCAACCGCAAAGGAAGCAACCATGAAAGCACTCGTCATCAACGGCCCCAACCTCAACATGCTCGGCATTCGCGAGCCGGGCATCTATGGTAGCGACAACTACGACCGCTTAGTGCAGATCTGCCAGGAAGCGGGAACCGCACAGGGCTTCAGCGAGGTCGAGGTCTTCCAGTCCAACCACGAGGGCAGCATCGTCGACAAGATCCAGGAGGCTTACGGAAAGGTCGACGGCATCGTCATCAACCCGGCCGCCTACACGCACACAAGCGTGGCCATCCTGGACGCGCTCAAAGCCGTCGCCATCCCGGCTGTGGAGGTCCACATTAGCGCAGTCGAGACCCGCGAAGACTTCCGCCAGGTGAGCTACGCCCGTCTGGCCTGCTTCGCCACCATCACCGGAGAGGGCCTGAAGGGCTACGCCCACGCGTTGGAGCTGCTGAAAGAGCATCTCGAAAAGTAAAATGCCAACCCCAACAAACAGCAGCGGCTTGCTCGCGCTCGGCTCCAGCAACACACAAGATGAAAAAAGCCCAGACCACCAAGCGGTCTGGGCTTAATAAACGATGGTGCTCCATGGCGGATTCGAACCGTCGACCTTGGGATTAGAAGTCCCCTGCTCTATCCAACTGAGCTAATGGAGCAAATAACCGCACGCCCAAGCAAGCACAAGCCTGTCAGGCGCAAGTAATTATAACCTAGTTGAACTGCTCGCGGTACGCCTTGCAGACCTCATCGACCGGGCCGTCCATGCGAAGGTCACCCTTCTCAATCCAAACGGCACGCTGGCAGATGCGCTCAACCTGCTCCATAGAGTGCGAAACGAACAGAACCGTCACGTCGCCGCTCTGGATAAAGTGCTGGATGCGGGCCTCACACTTTTGCTGGAAGAACACATCACCGACGGACAGCGTCTCGTCAACGATCAGAATATCGGGCTCGGTAATCGTCGCGATTGCAAAGGCGATACGCGCAACCATGCCCGAAGAGAAGTTCTTAAGCGGCATATCGACAAAGTTCTGCAGCTCAGCGAACTCGATAATGCCGTCAAAGTTGGCGTCGATGAACTCCTTGGTATAGCCGAGCAGGGCGCCGTTCAGATAGATGTTCTCGCGGGCGGTCAGCTCGGGGTCAAAGCCGGCGCCAAGCTCAATCAGCGGCGCGATGTTACCGTGCACCTTAACGCTGCCCTCGCTAGGCTCAAGAACGCCAGCGATAATCTTGAGCATCGTAGACTTGCCGGAGCCATTGGTGCCGACCAGACCCACAACCTCGCCGCGATGAATATCAAACGAGATGTGCTTAAGCGCCCTAAACTCCTCAAAGAACAGCTCGTGCTTGGCAAGCTTAATGAAGTACTCCTTGAGGTTGGTCAGCGACTCGGACGCCATGTTAAAGATCATGGTGACGTCGTCGACCTCGACAGCCAGAGGCTGCTCGCTGTAATCAACAACAGATTCAGTCATCACAGCACTCCTTAGATGTAGAGGATAAATTTGCGCTCGGACTTATGGAACACGGTATAGCCAATAATAAGCGCAAGAACCGCCCAAGCGACGCACATACCAAACGTCATAAGCGAGGGCGTAGTCTGGAACAGGAAGATATCGCGCATAAACTGCAGGTAGTTGAACATGGGGTTCGCATACATCAAGATACGCACGAGATGCGGCATTTGCGCAATATAGTCAGTCGTCCAGAAGATGGGCGTAATGTAAGTCCACGCCGTAATGACGACGCTCCACAGATGCATAACGTCGCGGAAGAAGACCGTAAGGGCAGAGAGCATCATGCCCAGGCCCATGCAGAAGCACATAAGCAGCAGCAGGCAAACCGGCAACAGAATCAGGTGCCAAGAAGGCATAACGCGGAACCACAGCATGACGATGGCGACGGCGACCAGCGAGAAGGCAAAGTTGACCAGCGAGAAGAGCACCTTCTGCACCGGGAAAACCCAGCGGTGCACCTTAACCTTCTTGAGCAGAGGGGCAGCGCCCACGATCGACGTCAGGGCCTGGTTAGTAGACTCAGACATGACGGCAAAGGTGATGTTACCCACGATCAAGTACAGCGGGTACATCTCGGGCGTCATTGAGCCATTGCGGCCCTGGCCAAAAATCGTCGAGAACACGATGGCCATGACGATCATCATCAGCAGCGGGTTGAGCACCGACCATGCGACGCCCAGAACGCTACGGCGATACTTGATCTTAAAATCCTTGGTAACCAGCTGACGAAGGATAAACGCGTCCTTCTCAAATTCGTTCTTAGCAAACGTCGCAGGCAGACTGCGAGTTTCTTGTTGCTTTGTCTGATCCGACACGGATGCAACTCCTTTACTCGTAATCGTTGACAAACGAACAGTATAGACCCGACGGCCATGCAAACGATTCGCGCAACAAAACTGGAGAACTAACCCACATCTTAGGATGCCAGGCCCAAACGGCTATACTTTCTAGGATTGAATGTATAAGGAGCATTAAGTGAATTCTGAATCCATCGCCGTCATCATCCCTTGCTACAACGAAGCGCTCACGATCGGCAAAGTCATCGACGACTTTCACCGCGAGCTTCCGCAGGCGACGGTCTATGTCTATGACAACAACTCGTCGGACGATACCTCACGCATTGCCACCGAGCACGGCGCCACAGTCCGCTTTGAGCCCCGTCAGGGAAAGGGCAACGTGTGCCGCCAGATGTTTCGCGATATCGACGCCGATTGCTACCTGATGGTCGACGGAGACGACACCTACCCCGCCGAGGCGGCCAAGGCCCTCTGCGAGCCCATCCTTAACGGCACGGCCGACATGACCGTAGGCGATCGCCTTTCCAACGGCACCTACGCCGAGGAGAACAAGCGTGCCTTCCACGGCTTTGGCAATAATCTGGTCCGCGCCATGATCAAGTGGATCTATGGCTACAGCTTCGATGACGTCATGACAGGCTACCGCGCCATGAGCCGCCCGTTCGTTAAAACCTTCCCAGTGCTTTCCGAGGGCTTTCAGATCGAAACCGAGCTCTCGATCCACGCCGTCGACCACCGCTGGCGCATCAAAGATGTGCCCATCGAGTACCGCGACCGTCCCGAGGGTTCCGAGTCCAAACTCAACACCGTGAGCGACGGCATTAAAGTCGTTGCGATGATCGGCACGCTGTTCAAGGACTACCGCCCGCTGAAGTTCTTCAGCCTCGTTGCGCTTCTGTTCGCGGTATTCGGCCTCGCCCTGGGCATGCCCATCGTTGTCGAATATTTCCAGACCGGCCTCGTCCCGCGCTTCCCCACCGCTATGCTCGCCGCCTCGTTTATGTTCCTGTGCGGCCTGAGCCTTGCGACCGGCTTCATCCTAGATTCTGTAGCAAAGGTCGAAAAAAAGCAGTGGGAGGTCAACGTGTACAGCAAATACGCCTACGACGACCAGCCCGGCCACCCTACTTCCATGCCAAGCGAGAGGTAGATCTTCCGCAAAATACTATTGGCACCACTGCGCAGATAGCCACC
>UQZC01000116.1 GCA_900545505.1 uncultured Collinsella sp. | reverse complement strand
ACATCCGCTTTGGTTCGGATGCCATCCGTGCGCTCGGAATGCTTCCCGAGTCCTGCACGCTCGATTACGAGGAGGGCGAGGAGCCGACGTTTGAGTCCGAGCCTGCCCCCGTCGTGACTGCGCCTGAGCCCGCTGTCACCGTGGATGATGAGTCTGCCGCGGTTACCGCTGCCGTTGCCGAGTCCGAGGCGGTGTCCGCGATCGATCCTGCGGCAGGACTGGATATTTTGGCTCCCGCCGCGCCGGCGCAAGACGTTGCGGACGAGTCTGACGACGATTACGTTGAACAGCCGAGGCGCGTGTCTTACGAGAGCGATACTGATTTCTCGGCCGAGATTCCCGCGGCAACGTCCCATGCCGATATTGCATCCGCGTTCTCGTCGATTGGCGCCAGCGCTTCCAACTTCTTTAAGGGTGCGCTTGCAAAGGGCAAGAAATTTGTCGACGATTTCGAGGAGAAGCGCGCTGCCGCACGCGAGGCTGCCGAGCAGGAGGCTATCGCTCAGCAGCAGGCAGCCGAGGCGGCACGTGAGCTCGCGGCGCAAGAGTTCGAGCAGAACGAGGCTATGCAGTCCGTGCCCGTTGACGCCGCCGAAGCTACAACGTCCTTTGAGTCCCAGCAACCGGCGTCCGCGAATGTTGTTGAGGCGACGACGTCTTTCGAGGCTCAGCAGCACGTCGATAGCACCATGTCGTTTGATGCCGCGAAGTTCGATTCCACGATAACGTTTGAAAAGCAAGGCACCGCGATTGCCGAGCCCCTTCCTGTTTCCGATGAGCAGGGCGACGCAGTGGACGATGACGAGCCTATTGATGCCGCCGAAATCCAAGATGCCGCCGAGGACGAGCCCGTTGAGGCCAACTCTGGCGAAGAGCAATACGCGGCAGCCGAGCAAGATGATTCGACCAAGGCCGAGCAGGAGGAAGTGTCTGTGGTTTCCGAGACTCTCGAAACGGATGAGTCGAGGCCTTACTCCACGCAGATTTTCACCATGCCGACCCCGAGTGGTTCCGGTGCCACGGTTGCCAATGTCGCTCCCACCCAGGACGAAACGGTCGATTCCCTTATGGCCCAGATTTCCTCCCAAGCATCGCCGCGTCCGCAGATGAATGTTCCCGATCCGGCGTCGGCACCGTCGCCTGCACCTTCCTCGTCTCCGCTGGCTTCGGTCCCCGATCCGTCGCTGCCGTCGATGAAGCAGGCAAACGTTGCGTCTCGCACGTCGCTGTTCGACCTTCCCGACCCCTCTGCCCAGGTCAACGACCCCTTTGCTACCGCCCAAGGTCCCGAACCCACATCGGCACCCGTTGCGCCTCCTATGCCCGTTGCGTCGGGCGCGCAGCCGATCGAGACCATTTCGGCTCCCGCCCCGGCGGCACCCAAGTCTCGTAAGCGCGGCCTGGGTGGCCTGTTCGGTCGTAAAAAGAAAAACGAGCAGGACAGCATGAGTGACTGGCTGGGCGTCGAAGACGATTACGATGCCAAGAAGTCCGGTCGCGGTATCGGTTCGTGGGATAACTTCGAGGACGATAACGATGGCTGGAAGGGTGGCGCTACGTCTTCCGATGGCGTTTCTTCCGAAGATATGCTCTCGGCTGTCGCCTCTATGGGCGATGATGAGCTGCTTGGTCACGATATCTGGTTTGTGGCAACGGGCGCCTCGGATTGTGATGGCGCCGGCATGAAGGCCTTCTTGGCTTCGCATCGCGATAAGCTCCGCGGCGTATTCTTTATCAATCTTGAATCCGTCGGCGCCGGTAGGCTTTCGGTTGTGACGGTCGAGGGCGAACAACAACTGCTCAAGGGCGATCGCCGCATCATGAACCTGGTCAGCAAGGTCTGCAAGTCGTTCCATGTCGATTGTGGCGCGCTCGAGATGCCCTATGCCAAGACCGATGCCTATGCCGCGCTCGAGGCGAGCCGCCGAGCCCTTACCATCGCCGGCGTGGACGGCGCGCGTCTGGCTTGCGCTCGTACCGAGGACGACCTGCCCCACAATGTCAACCCGACGAACATTGCTACGGTATCCGAGGTCGTGACCGAGGTTATCCGCCGTTCGTAGACGGAGCTCTAAGGAGTCAACGTGTTTTCGTATATTAAGCGTCATTGGCCTGTCTACGTGATTTTGACCTTGATTGCCATTGCGTTAGGATTTGGGGCTGCCTACATCGTGGGCGCAAAGGGCTCGACCCCCGCCTCCGCAATCAGCGAAGAGGTGGAGCAAGAACAGAGTACGGGTGCTGATGGGATTCCTGAGTCCGAGCAAGCAATCGTTGATGGTGGATCTTCGTCTGCAGAGTAGATACGGCGATTTACATGATTGAAAGCGGGTGAGCCGGGGGACTGGCTCGCCCGCTTTTTGATCGCGCTAGCGCTTCTTTGGGATCGACCTAAGGCGAGCGAACCATAGGGCTGCGGCACCCGAGGTCAGGAGCGCGGTGATGCAAGCGGCGATGGGAACTGCTCCTGTTGCCGGTAGGTCCTGTGGTAGGGTACAGCGTTGAATGACACAGTCCTCGTCATGTGACTCAAGTTTATCGCCGCCGCCGTTGCGGCAAAGATCGACGCGTGCGCTGTTGGTGAGTGCAGTTTGGGGCGTATAAGCCGATGTTGCCTGCATGTGCACGACTGCGCCCCGAGCGTCTGCACCAAGGATTGCTTTGGCATCGTCAAGGTCGTCGTGCTCATCTTTGAGATCATCGCGGGTCCAAGAATCCGCATCGCTTCGAGTCGTAAAGTCGGCGGCTACCGCACCGTATTCAATTCGAATGCCCGTTACGACGGTATTGGATGCAAGGTCGAGCTCTTCCGCCTCGAGTGTGGTGGATTCCGTGGTCGAGACATCCGCCTTCCAGAGGCGCCAGCCGTCGTAATCGACGAGGCGACAGTCCTCACCAAGGCTCTCTTTTACTTCGTCGGACTCAAGCCACGGATTTTCGTGCCCATCGTCAAGTGTCGCGTTCGCCGGTTCATCGACGTCTGTCGAGTCCAACGGCGTCGTGCGATACCACACGTTGCACAGACCGTTGAGGTCGCCGATGGCGACGGGGGTTTCGATTGAGATGAATCTCGCCGTGCCGTCTTTGGCGCACTCAAGATCATCGGTAATCGTAAACTCATCAACCCAAGTGGCGGAATCGTTTCGAGCATCGATGGTATAGGAGAAAAGCCCATCACTATTGGTTTGCGTCGTGGCGCGGTTTTTACCATCGCCGTTAGCCAACAGGCCCTTTTCGATAGGTTGGACAAGTTCCTGACGCTTGTCGACCTGCCCCTTGATCTCGATGGGCGCATCCTTCATCGCGACGGATTGGACTTCTCCCGTATCCTTTATTTCAAACGTTATCTCCTCGGCAAGGTCATAGGTCCGCGGAGACATCATTTCGCGCAACGAGTAGGTGCCAGGTGCAAGATGTTCGACGCGGTGCGGCTTGTCGGATGAGGTCCAGGAGTCTATTTCGGTTTTATCGGGACCATATAAGGTGAGCTGTGCGCCTTCCACTTCCTGCTCACCGCTTGCATCGACCTTGGAGATATCAACCTTGGTGTAATCGTCGGATACGTTAAGCCGTGCTTCTACAACGGGTGTTTTCTGGTCGGCATAAGTAAGGTCGACAATATGGGATGTCCGATCGAGTAAGAAGCCTGCCGGCGCTTGAGTCTCGACAACCTCGTAGCGTGCGGTGCCAGATCCCAGCGGGAGGTCGTCCGCGCGTGCTTCCCCAGTTTCATCCGTCGTGACGGTAGCGACAGTCTCACCGTCGAGCGCGGCAATGCTACCGTCGGGGCGCACGATATCACCCGAGGCACGGATCTCAAAGACGGCGCCCGCGAGGCTGCTGCCGTCTACGGCATCGGTTTTAACGATCCTGATGTTTCCGGTCGCGGCGTGGTCATAATACGAGGCGATTGCAACGGGCGTTAGGTTCATGTCGGCGGGTATGTTTACCTCGATCTCCTCGCCGACAAGATAGGGCTCTTTGGCCGAGGTTTCGCGTACATAATAGGTGCCCGGCACGAGCGATTCGGGCAGTGTGACGGTCCCGGTCGCGTCAGTCGTAAAGGTGTCCATTACGTTATGTGTTGGATACCAGCAAGTTTGTGAGACAGATTCGTGATTGCTGTCGAGGAGTTGGAAGGTGAATCCGGCTAGTGGAACAGAAGCGCCTGTTTGGGCATCGCGTTTTACAATCTGGAGATGCGTCGACAGAGCGTGATTGTCCACGATATATTGAAGCACGGCGCCGTTGGAAATCTGATTGGCCCCGACGGTCCATTCCTCCGCACGTTTAAAACCCTCGGGGACGGTTTCCGGAACCTCGCGAATCGTGTAGCCGGCACGGTCGTATGGGATGGCTCCGTGGACACCGGCGGGTCGCTTGCCTGTGCCGAACCATGTTTCGGGCTGATCTTTGGTGGAGGCAAAGCCATAGATGTTTGTGGTCAGTGTGCCAACAACCTGCTGAGAGCTGTTGCTGACAACCTCAAAGACAACACCACCCGCCGGCTGCTCCAGGCCGGATTGGTCGCTATTGCCGTAATCCTTGAATTTGGAAATCTCAAGGTCAAACGCAATGGGGATATCGGAAATGCGAGATTCGATCTCGACCACGCCTGAATCGCCGAGCTGGTCGGCTCCAACGGTATAGGTCCAGCTGTCGTTGGATGGCAGGTAGCCCTCGGGGGCTTTTGATTCGTAGATGGTAAAGGTTCCTAAGGGGACATCGGCGAGGGTGGCCTGACCGCTTTCGTCGGTCGTGAGGATTTGCGCCCATCCAGGGGTTGATTGCGACACACACGTGAACTCTGCTCCTGCGAGTGAAGAACCTACCTGGGGGCCGGCATTCGTCGCGGTATCGAGTTTTACGATACGCAGGTTGATGGTGCCGGGCTGTTCATCAATGGCGACCTGTCCACCGTCATTCCCCGTGGTAAAGGCGATGCGATCGTGACGGGGGACATAGCCGGCCGGCGCCTTCGTTTCAACTAGGTAGTATGCTGTGTTGGGCAGAAGTGTTGCTTGCGCCCGACCGTTGCTGTCCATCTGGATGGTGCCAACACGTGCGTCGCTGGCGCTCTCAAAAACATCGAATGTTGCCCCGGCAAACTGATAAGTATTGTTTCCGCTGGTAATGGCAGCGTTTGCAGACTGCTTTTGGAAGGAAACAGAGACCGCCGGCAGTACATAGAGCATGTCCTGACGTTTGCTGCCGCCCGATACGGCTCCTAGATAGCGCCGCGCGCGGTGCGGAGCGGCTTTGATGC
>UQZC01000115.1 GCA_900545505.1 uncultured Collinsella sp. | reverse complement strand
CTGGGTTTAGGCTGTTAGATCGAGTTCGTAGAGGAAGCTTTCGCGCGGCATGTCGTGACGGCGCTCTTCGCGGTTGGCGCGGTGCGTGGCCGTGCGCTTAAAGCCGTGCAGCTCGTAGAACTTCCACGAGCAGTTGGAGTCGGTGTACAGGTGCGCCCTCGTCGCTCCAAGCGAGGACAGGTGCGAGACGGCGGCATCGAGCAGAACCGTGCCAACGCCCAGGCCATGGACATCGCGATCCACGGCAAGCAGCGTGACCTCGTTGTCGTGCGGCAACGGGCTGCTCTCGAGCAGGCGGTTGTTGGTTCGGATGGTTGCGCGCACAAACGAGAGATACTCGGCGCACGCATCGGGCTCTAGCTCACGCATCTGCGATAGCAGCGTGCGTTCGGTATCCATCCAATGCTCGTTGATAGTGGCGCCGGAGCTCTGTTCCGCACGCGCGAGCGAAATGCCACGCGCCTGACCGTCGATTACGGCAACCTGTGAAAACGTCGACGACGAAAGGCAATAGGCGAGGTCGCACGCGGCCTCAAGGCGGTTGTACTCATCGTTATCCGAATTGTTATGCCAAAGCTGCTGCAGAATCAGCGCGATGGCGTCGAAGTCTTCGGTATCAAACGGTCGGTAGAGAACCCGCGAGACCATGGTGCCTCTTTCTTTTGCGGATGCATATCGAGCACAGTTCTACCACGCCATTGGCATCTAATTATGGTGCCCCTGTGTTCCATGAACTCACCGTGCCCGGTGCCATGTCCATCCCCTCCGCTCGCAAACTTTTTCTGCACATGCGCCCGTTGCGGGGTGCATCGATGCGCTCGATGCGCTACATTAAATCAGTATTTTCAATGCCGCTGCGCGAGCGCTGCAGATCGACGTATCACCGACTCACAGAGCACGGCGGCGTACCAGACAGGAGGACTGCATGGGATCTGATGTGAAGATCGCACGCGCGTTGATCTCGGTTACCGATAAGACGGGCGTCGTCGATTTCGCACGGACGCTGGTTGACGACTTTGGCGTCGAGATCATCTCTACGGGCGGCACGGCTCGTGCCATCGAGGACGCGGGCGTTCCCGTAACCCCCATCGAGGAGTTCACGGGCTATCCCGAGATGATGGACGGCCGCGTTAAGACCCTGCACCCCAAGGTTCATGGCGCGCTGCTGGCCCGCCGCGATTCCGAGCAGCACATGCAGGAGGCCGCTCAGCACGGCATTAAGCTGATCGACCTGGTCGTCGTCAACCTGTACGAGTTCGAGAAGACCGTCGCCAACCCCGAGGTCACCTTCGCGGACGCCATCGAGCACATCGACATCGGTGGCCCCTCCATGCTGCGTTCTGCCGCCAAGAACGCCACGAGCGTTACCGTCATTTCCGACCCGGCCGATTATGATGCCGTCCTGGCCGAGATGCACGAGACCGGTGGCTGCACCACGCTTTCCACCCGTCGTCGCCTGCAGGTGAAGGTCTACCAGACCACCGCCGCCTACGACACGGCTATCTCCCGTTGGCTTGCCGCCCAGGCAAGCGACGTGGCGGACACCTCTGCCAAGCTCGAGATCTCGCTGGAGAAGGTCGACGACCTGCGCTATGGCGAGAATCCTCAGCAGAAGGCTACGGTCTACCGCTTCGCCGAGGGCTGCGAGAACACCGCGAGCTCGCAGTTCCCGCTCGTGGGCTCCGAGCAGATCCAGGGCAAGCCGCTCAGCTACAACAACTATCTGGATGCCGACGCCGCCTGGAACCTGGTCCGCGAGTTCGACGAGCCGGCCTGCGTAATCCTCAAGCACCAGAACCCCTGCGGTTCCGCCGTTGCCGAGGACATCACGGCTGCCTACGACCGCGCCTTCGCTTGCGATCCCAAGAGCGCCTTTGGCGGCATCATCGCCTGCAACCGCGAGGTTCCCTTTGATCTGGTTGAGCACTTTGCCGATCAGAACAAACAGTTCGTCGAGGTTATCATCGCCCCGAGCTACACCGCCGAGGCGCTCGAGCGCATGGCCAAGCGCCCCAACCTGCGCGTGTTGGCGACCGGCGGCGTGGACCACGGCGCCCAGGTGGAGCTGCGCTCCGTCGACGGCGGCATGCTGGTGCAGGAGGTCGACCACGTGACCGAGGATCCCGCGACCTTTACGTTCCCCACCGACCGCAAGCCCACCAACGCCGAGATGGCCGAGCTCGAGTTTGCCTGGAAGGTCTGCAAGGGCGTTAAGTCCAACGCCATCCTGATTTCCAAGGACAAGGCCGGCATTGGCATGGGCCCGGGTCAGCCTAACCGCGTTGACTCTGCGCTGCTTGCCTGCGAGCGCGCCGAGGACTTCTGCGAGCGCGAGGGCGTGGAGAAGGGCGGCTTTGCCTGTGCAAGCGACGCGTTCTTCCCGTTCCGCGACAACGTCGACGTGCTTGCTGCACACGGCGTGACCTGCATCATCCAGCCCGGCGGCTCCAAGCGCGACGACGAGAGCATCCAGGCCTGCAATGAGCATGGCATTGCGATGGTGTTTACGGGCGCCCGCCACTTCCGCCACTAAGTTCCGCCTTGGGACAAAATAATCTCTGCAAAAGACGACTGCTCCGTTTGGAGGGCCGTCTTTTTGGTATAAGAGGACGGAATGACTAACACGAAAGGTACAACCATGCCCCAGATTGATGATGCCGAGCTGTTTGGCAATGCCGAGGATCAGCGTGCGTACGAGGACTTTTGCGCCAATCAGGAGGCGGTCGAGAAGTTTACGCTCGACAAGCCCGCGCTTGTCTGCCGTTGGCGCATGTCCAATAAAAAGGTGCCCATGCTCAACCGCCACATTCGCGCACTGTCCGAGCGCCTGGTGCAGGGCGAGCCGCTTACCCATAACATGCTCAGCTGGGCCAAACAGCACGTTGAGTGGTCGCTTGCCGAGGGCGATTACACTGCGCACGACGGCGTACTCATGCTGGTGATCGACATCAACGGCAACGCCGCCATGACGGTGGGGGAGTACGAGCCGCTCGCCGATACGTCGGCCAAGGCGCTGCGTGCCCGTTCCGCCGAGGCCCGCTCCGAGGCCGACGAAACTGGCGTGGCGCCCGAGCTGCTCGCCGCCGTCAACAACGGCGAGCTCGCCTTTGTGGCGCCGGCGGACGAGTGCCTGTGCGGCACGGCGACGCTCATCGAGCAGCTGGCCCAGACCAAGGGCATCCCGGTCACGCGCGTAGACATTCCCGCGCAGCTCAAGGGCGCCTTGTTCCTGGTGAGCGACGAGCACGGCGTGGTCCCCGCAATCGAGGCCGACGCCGCCGAGGCCGACGCCGCCACGGTCGCCTTCTTCGCCGAAGGCTACGAAAAGCTCCGTGCCCGCCGCTAAATGATGTTTCTGGGACGGGGATTAAAAACTCATTTAATTCCCGTGCTCGTCGCGAGCGAGGGGAAAGCCTCTGCCACTCGCGAACAGTTCTGTCACTTTGGTGCCGCGTGAGGCGCGTATCTGCGGATCCACGGTCATAATGGGGCAAGACAACCAAGAGGGGGGGGGCGGAATCCATGGCGCTAATCTATATCGTTGAGGACGACGAGCCCATTCGTCGTGAACTTATCGACATCCTTGCCCGCGCCGGGTTTGAAATCGAGGCCTGCGAATCGTTTGAGCATGTCTCGCGCGATATTCTCGCCACCGCGCCCGACCTGGTGCTGCTCGACCTCACGCTTCCCGTCAAGGACGGCCAGCGTATCTGCCACGAGGTTCGCCGCGAATCCGAGGTTCCCATCATCGTCCTCACGTCGCGCACGACCGAGATCGACGAGGTCATGGCCATGACGCTCGGCGCGGATGACTTTGTTCCCAAACCCTATAGCGCCCGTGTGCTCGTGGCGCGCATCAATGCCTTGCTGCGTCGCACCGCGGCGGCGGGCGAGCGCAGCACGCTTGTCCACAAGGGCCTGGAGCTCGATCTCGCTCGCTCCATGGTCACCAACATGCAGACCGGTACCAGTACCGAGCTCACCAAAAACGAGCTGCGTATTCTCTCGCTGCTTCTGAGCCGTGCGGGCAAGATCGTCTCGCGCTCGGCCATCATGCAGGACCTGTGGGACTCCGACGCCTTCGTGGACGACAATACACTCACCGTCAACATCAACCGCCTGCGCACCACGCTCGAAAAAATCGGCATCAAGGGGTATTTGACCACGCATCGCGGCCAAGGCTATTCGGTCTAGGGGCCGGCTATGTCGTTTGGCAAGTTCTTTAAAGATGCACTGCTTCCCGTCGCCGTGTGGACGTGCGGCGTGCTGCTGAGCTGCTTTGTGCTGACGGTCGCCGGCGCACCCGTTTCTATCGTGGTCGTGGCGGTTGGCGTGTCCTTTATCTTCGGTATGCTCGGCATCGTGATCGAGTACGCTCGCCGTCGCCGTTTTCTGCGTCAGTTGGAGCGCGCGGCAGAGGAGCTCGAGAGTCCCGCATGGGTGCAGGAGATGGTGCAATGCCCGACCTATGCCGAGGGCGAGCTCGAGTACGAGGTCTTGCGCCGGGTGGGCAAAGCCGCTTGCGACGAGGTTGCCGAAGGCCGGCGTCAGACCGATGACTATCGCGACTATATCGAGAGCTGGGTCCACGAGGCCAAGCTACCCCTGGCGGCGGCTCACCTGATTTTGGAAAACCTGGACAGCAGCGAAGACGACCTGTCGCGCGTGGACGACCTGGCACGCGAACTTGCCCGCGTGGAGCGCTATATCGACCAGGCGCTCTACTATGCGCGCTCGGAGGTTGTGGAGCGCGATTACCTGATTCGACGTTGGAACCTCAAGGCTCTGGTGACGGGCGCAACCAAGGCCAATGCGCGTGAGCTCATCGCGGCACACGTGGCGCCGGTGTGCGAGAACCTCGACTTTGAGGTCTTTACCGACGAGAAGTGGCTCGAGTTTATTCTGGGCCAGCTCATTCAGAACAGCATTAAATATGCGCGTGAGGACGGTGCAAAGATCACGTTTTCGGGCGCGTTGCTGGACGAACCTCCGAGAAGGGGGCGCATCGAGCTCACTGTCGCGGACAACGGCTGCGGCGTGTGCGCGGCAGACCTGCCACGCGTGTTCGAGAAAGGCTTTACCGGCGACAACGGCCGCACCACCAAGCGCGCAACGGGCATCGGCCTCTACCTGGTGGCGCGCCTGTGCTCCAAGATGGGCATCGACGTCACCGCAGCATCCGAGCCCGGCGAAGGCTTTGTCGTCACGTTTGCCTTCTCAACCAACAAGTTTCAGTACTTCGAGTAACGCACACGGCAAACGCCCGTCCA
>UQZC01000114.1 GCA_900545505.1 uncultured Collinsella sp. | reverse complement strand
CATGCGAACCTCCAGTCCGGACCGCTTCACGGTCCAACTTTCTGTCCGCACCCCCAAATCGGCATCCAAGACATAAAACAGGAACTATTCCACCGCAACTGCCAAGGGTCCCGCTCCAAATTAGCTGCCCACATATGCAAAAGGAGGCCTCCGCGGCGATGCGGAAGCCTCCTTTTTTGTGCACGGTGTACTTTTGAGTGTGCAAGTGGGGGAGTTGTTACTCCTCGACGATCTCGGTGATCGCGCCAGCGGGGCAAGCGTCCTGGCAAGCGCCACAGGCGACGCAGGAGTCCTCGTCAGCGACGGTAGCGACGTCCTGGAGCTCCAGAACGCCAGCGGGGCAGGAGTCGACGCAAACGCCACAAGCGATGCACTCGTCGGCATCAATTACGGGATGAGCCATGGTAGTTTCCTCTCTGTTGACCGACGCTACAGGCGATGCGCGCCGGTTTGATTCGGGCAAAAACATACCACGGGAGCGACCGTTTGCAATACCCTCTGGCCGGCATCTTCATACCGTTCGCCGAGTATGCCAAGGTTTACTAAAAAACGCGCAGGTGGGGCCGTTGAGCTGCATAAATGTTAGCTAAAGGTGACTTGAAATATAGGGCGATTGAGCGTGCTTGCGGAAACCGCATCCTATTATTTTGTCGAAAAACGGGTTGCAGTTTCCGGTTAGGCCCGCTAGCGGAAAATGCGAGCCGGTATCAGCTCTCAAAGCGGGATACGGTTTCCGGTTGAGCCTTCAGACGGAAACTGCGACCCGGAATCCACGCTCAAACCGGGATGAGCTTTCCGCAAGACGGCCCCCAGGCACCCCCGGACGCAAACCTCAGCCATCTCTACATAGATCTCGATAGATTTGCCGAGAACTCAATCAGCGCATCTACCTGCGCATTTAAGAACCTAAACTCTCGGCAATAAGAAATCTTATATGAATTGACTTAGATTTTGTATATTCCGGCCCATAAGGGGATACACTACATCCTGAAAGACAAGCCGAAGCGCCGCGCGGCAGATCGTCGAGGCGGCGCGAACGCACAAGAGAGAGGGAATTTCTAATGAGTAAGATTCTTGGTATCGACCTTGGTACTACTAACTCCGCAATGGCCGTTCTCGAGGGCGGTTCTCCGACCATTATCGTGAACGCCGAGGGCGACCGCACCACCCCGTCCGTCGTGGGCTTCCGTGCCGACGGCGACCGCGTCGTGGGTAAGGCCGCTAAGAACCAGGCTGTCACCAACCCCAAGAACACCGTGTTCTCCATCAAGCGCTTCATGGGCCGCAAGTACTCCGAGTGCACCTCCGAGATCAAGACCGTGCCGTATGAGGTCAAGGAGGGCCAGGGTGGCCGTGCCGTCGTCGACATCGAGGGCAAGGATTACACCGCCGAGCAGGTGAGCGCCATGACGCTCGCGAAGATGAAGGCTGACGCCGAGAAGTATCTGGGCGAGACCGTTACCGACGCCGTCATCACCGTCCCGGCCTACTTCAACGACGCCCAGCGTCAGGCCACCAAGGACGCCGGTAAGATCGCCGGCCTCAACGTCAAGCGTATCGTCAACGAGCCGACCGCTGCTGCTCTTGCCTATGGCCTGGACAAGCAGGGCACCGACCAGCGCATCCTGGTCTTCGATCTGGGCGGCGGCACCTTCGATGTCTCCATCCTCGACCTCGCCGACGGCGTGTTTGAGGTTCTGTCCACCTCGGGCGACAACCACCTGGGCGGCGACGACTGGGATCAGCGCGTCATCGATTGGATGGCCGATAAGTTCCAGCAGGAGAACGGTGTCGACCTGCGTCAGGACCCCATGGCCCTGCAGCGTCTGAAGGAGGCCGCCGAGAACGCCAAGAAGGAGCTCTCCGCCGCTCAGCAGACCACCATCAACCTGCCCTTCATCACCATGAACCAGTCCGGCCCGCTGCACCTCAACTACACGCTGACCCGCGCCGAGTTCGAGAAGATCACCCGCGACCTGCTCGAGCGCTGCAAGCAGCCTGTCACCAACGCCCTGCGCGACGCCAAGCTTAAGCTCTCCGATCTGACCGAGGTCATCCTCGTCGGCGGCTCCACCCGTATGCCCGCCGTCCAGGAGCTCGTCAAGACCATGACCGGCAAGCAGCCCAACATGTCCGTGAACCCCGACGAGGTCGTTGCCGACGGCGCTGCCGTCCAGGGCGGCGTGCTCACCGGCGACGTCGAGGGCATCCTGCTGCTCGACGTTACCCCGCTGTCGCTGGGCGTCGAGACCATGGGCGGCATCATGACCAAGATGATCGACCGCAACACCACGATCCCGACCTCCAAGACCGAGGTCTACTCCACCGCTGCCGACAATCAGACCAGCGTCGAGATCAACGTGCTCCAGGGCGAGCGCGAGCTTGCCCGCGACAACAAGTCGCTCGGTAAGTTCCAGCTGACCGGTATTCCGGCTGCCCGCCGCGGCGTGCCGCAGATCGAGGTCACCTTCGACATCGACGCCAACGGTATCGTCAAGGTCTCCGCTAAGGACAAGGGCACCGGCAAGGAGCAGCAGATCACCATTTCCGGCTCCACTGCGCTTTCCGACGACGAAGTCGATCGCATGGTCAAGGACGCCGAGGCTCATGCCGAGGAGGACAAGAAGCAGAAGGAAGAGGTCGAGGTCCGCAACCAGACCGACAGCCTGTGCTACTCCACCGAGCAGACCCTCAACGAGCTCGGTGACAAGGTTTCCGCCGACGTGAAGTCCAAGGCCGAGGCCGCTATCGCCGACGCCAAGAAGGCGCTCGAGGGCTCTGACGTCGAGGCCATCAAGGCCGCCGGCGAGTCCCTGCAGTCCGTGGCCTACGAGCTGGCCCAGGTTGTCTACGCCGACGCTCAGCAGCAGACCGACGGTGCCGCCGGCGCCCAGCCTGCCGACGATGACGTTGTCGACGCCGACTACGAGGTTGTGGACGACGAGGACAAATAATCATGTCCGCCCGAAAGCCCCGCACGGAGGCGGCTGCCGCTGACGCCGCCCCCGTTGACTCTGAGGAGAAGGACGTGAAGATTCCCGTAGAGGCCGTCGACGATACCGAGGCCAACGAGGCCGAGGCCGCCGAGGCTGCCGAGAACCAGGTAGAGGATTCCAACAAGGAGGCGACGATGACCGAGGACGAGATGGTGGAAGCTGCTATCCGCGCCGGTGAGGAAGCCGCCGACAACGACTTTAAGCTCAAGTTCGAGCAGGCCCAAAAGGAGCTTGCCGACGTGCGCAATGAGCTCGATGCTGCGGCAGAGGCTCAGAAGGCCGCCGAGGACAAGGCAAAGGACGCCACCGAGCGTACCGCCCGTCTGCAGGCCGACTGGGAGAACTTCCGTCGCCGCACCGCCAATGAGCGTATCGCCGAGCGCGAGCGCGCGACCGAGAAGCTCGTCACCGCGCTGTTGCCGGTGATCGACGATATTGAGCGCGCGATCGACCATGCCCGCAGTCAAGAGCTTTCCGACGACTTTAAGCAGTTCGTCGATGGCGTTGACGCGGTACATGCCAAGCTGCTCGACGTGTTTGCGCATGAGGGCGTTGAGCCCATCGACCCCAAGGGCGAGGCGTTCGATCCGCTCGAGCATCAGGCTGTGGGTCGCGTCGAGGACGCATCGCAGTACGACGAGACCGTCAACGATGTGTACCAGAAGGGCTACCGCATGGCGGATCGCATCCTGCGTTCCGCGATGGTGACGGTGACCTACGGTGGCGAGAAGCGCCCCGCACCGGAGCCCGAAGCGGCGCCCGAGGATGCTACGGCCGATACGGCCGAGAGCACCGAGGAGTAATTGAGAAGGGCCCCGGGGCAACACCCGGGGCCCTTTCTGACCTAGTGCCATATGACAGCATGAGCCGCCGTCCGCAGGGGCGGCGGATGTAACAGGAGAGGAGCTACGATGGCTGCAGGCAAAACCTTCTATGACATCCTGGGCGTATCCAAGAGCGCCTCCGACAAAGAGATCAAGAGCGCGTTTCGCAAGCTCGCGCAAAAATATCACCCCGATGCCGGCGGCGACGAGGCCAAGTTCAAGGAGATCAGCGAGGCCTACGAGACGCTTTCGGACGAGAAGAAGCGCAAAGAGTACGACCAGATGCTCATGTTTGGCGGCATGCCGGGCGCGGGCGGCGCGTATGGCGGCGGCTATGGTGCCGGCGCGGGCACCAGCGGCTGGGGCGATATCTTCGACAGCATCTTTAGCGGCAACGGCGCCTGGGGCAGCGATTGGGGCTCGGGCTTTGCCGGGGCTGCAGGCACTGCCGGGGCCGGCGCGGGTCGCAGCCGTTCGCGCAAGGGCGGCGACTTGTCGCTGACCGTCGATGTGACGGCCGAGGACGCGTTTCGCGGTGTGACGCACAAGGTCACCTACCGCATTCCCTCGACGGGCGAGCAGCAGACCATTACGGTCTCGGTGCCTGCGGGTGCGGTCGACGGCGGCAAGCTGCGTTACAAACGTCGCGGCGAGTATGGCGTTGCCGGCGGCGAGCGCGGCGACCTGGTCGTGACCACGCACGTGGAGGAGCATCCGCTGTTTAAGCGCAAAGGTGCCGACGTGACCATGGAGGTGCCGGTCTCGGTCTATGAGGCGGCGCTCGGCTGCACGGTGGACGTGCCGACGCCCGGCGGTGCGACGGTTCGCCTGAAGGTGCCCGCGGGTACCCAGACGGGCAAGAAGTTCCGCTTTAAGGAAATGGGGGCGCCCGACGTTAAGCACCGTGGCCGCACAGGCGCGCTGCTCGTCGAGATCAAGGTGCAGGTTCCCACGAACCTATCCGATGACGAGCGCGACGCGATGACCAAACTGCGTGAGGCCGACACGCGCGACTACCGCGAGAAGGTCAACCGTTACAAGGCGACGTACTAGGGCAGTCGTGGCGCACGCTCACGCCCGCGGGCTTATGATGGACGATAACGAGACGGAAAGGGGTCAGGTAGCATGGCCGAGGACAATAGGAACAAACCGCTGTACATGATCAGCGTGGCAGCCGAGCTGACCGGCATGCATCCGCAGACTCTGCGCGTCTACGAATCCAAGGGCCTGGTGAACCCCCAGCGCTCGGGCGGCAACACGCGTCTGTACTCGCGTGCCGATATCGAGCGCCTGGAGCTCATCAACCAGCTGACCGACGAGGGCATCAACCTTGCCGGCGTGGTGCGCATCCTCGATATGAAGGAGCGTGCCGAGGAGCGCGAGCGCGAGAACGAAAAGCTCCGCGCTCGCGTGCGTCAGCTCGAGGACGAGCTGCACGAGTACAAGATGCAGAAGAAGATCACCGCCCTGGCCCCGCGCGACGGCTCGGTTAACCCCGAACAGGTCATGCGCAAGCTGCTGGGTGCCGGCG
>UQZC01000113.1 GCA_900545505.1 uncultured Collinsella sp. | reverse complement strand
CCGCTTGCGGTGGGGGGCGCGGGTTCGAGCCCCGTTGTCCGCTCCAAACGCAACAGCCTGGCTACCACGGTAGCCGGGCTTTTTTGTATCCATCGCATGGGCTCGAATCCGAGAGGGAGCGAGCGTTTTGGGTCGTGGCTGTGGCGTTGTTTGCCGCGAATGTCCACTTTGGGCGTATCATCGTGGGCATCTCGCATAACCTCGTTGCAAGGGAGATACGCCCCATGGCTACAGAAAAGTCTTCTTCGCGCTCATGGATGTCCGACGCCGCGATCTATCAGATCTACCCGCGCTCGTTTAAGGATTCGACTGGTTCGGGTCTGGGCGATATCGCGGGCATTACCCAGAAGATGGACTATCTTGAGCGGCTGGGTATCGAGGCCATCTGGCTGAGCCCGTTTTACCCATCGCCTCTTGTCGATGGTGGCTATGATGTGGCGGACTACTGCGATGTCGATCCACGTCTCGGCTCGCTTGACGACTTCGATGACATGATCGCTGCGGCTCACGCGCGCGGCATCAAGGTCATCGTCGACATCGTGCCCAACCATTCATCCAGCCAGCACCCCTGGTTCAAAGCCGCTCTTGCCGCCGGCCCCGGATCGCCCGAGCGCGCCCGTTATATCTTCCGCGATGGTCGCGGCGAGCATGGCGAGCTGCCTCCCACCAATTGGAATGCCAACTTTGGCGGCCCCGCATGGACGCGTGTTGCGGACGGTCAGTGGTATCTGCACATGTTTACGCCCGAGCAGCCGGACTTTGACTGGTCATGCCCTGAGGTTCACGCGCTCTTTTGCGACGTCCTGGCGTTTTGGAGCGATCGAGGCGTCGACGGCTTTCGCATTGATGTGGCGCAGGGTCTCGCCAAGGATCTCGACCGCGATGACCTCGACCGGTGGCATCTCGCCGAGGGCGATGACATGGTTGACGACGGCACCCATCCGCTGTGGGACCGCAATGAGGTCCACGAGATCTATCGCGAGTGGCGCCGCGTGTTCGACCGCTATAATCCGCCGCGCAGTGCCGTTGCCGAGGCGTGGGTGCTGCCCGAGCGCCAGTATCTCTACGCGCGTCCCAGCGAGCTTGGCCAGACATTCAACTTTGAGTTTGCCAAGGCCACTTGGACCTATGATGACATGCACACTGCAATCGAGAAGGGCTTGAAGGCGGCCGTCGAATCCGATTCCGCCTCGACCTGGGTACTCTCCAACCACGACGTGCCGCGCGTGGCGACACGCTATGCCCTGCCGCAAATCAAGGCGACGCGCTACCACCAGATTGCGCTCGACTGGCTCTTACGCGACGGGTCGTCTTATGACGAGGACCGTGAACTCGGCGAGCGCCGCGCGCGGGCGGCCCTTTTGCTTGAACTGGCGCTTCCGGGCTCGGCATACGTGTATCAGGGTGAGGAGCTCGGCCTTTTTGAGGTGGCTGATATCCCGTGGGCTGCACTCGAAGACCCTACTGCGACCAATACGCACGGACCGAAGCGTGAGAAGGGGCGCGACGGCTGTCGTGTGCCCCTGCCGTGGGTGGCGGCGGACGATCCCGCGCATGGCGGATCGTTTGGGTTTTCGCCGGCAGACGCCGATGCGGCGCCCCATCTGCCGCAGCCTGCATGGTTTTCCGATTATGCTGCCGATAGGGAAGAAGTGGACCCGACATCGATGCTTGCGCTCTATCGTGACGCCCTCTGGCTGCGGCGCAAGCTGCGCGGGTGCGCCAACGATCTTGCGTGGCTCGATCTTGACGGGCGCACCGGTCTTGCGGATGGTGCCGAGGGCGCTGAGGGCGGCGTCATCGCCTATCGCCGCGATAACGGCTGGACGTGTGTGACGAACTTCGGTGCAGCACCCGTGGAGCTGCCGGCGGGCAGGGTCCTGCTCACCTCATCACCGCTTGCAGACGGCAGGCTCACGCAGGACAGCTCTGCCTGGATCATGCTCGGTGATATGTAGGGGCCTCTTGCGGCGAGTTTGCGTTTGCCTGCGCCTTCCGTGGTGGCTGATGTCTTCGCGAGGTTCGCGAGGGCGTTGCAAAACTTTTCAAAAAAAGTTCTTGCATAGGATGCGGGCATCACGTAAAATTAATCCTCGTAAGCGGACATGGCTCAGTTGGTAGAGCACAACCTTGCCAAGGTTGGGGTCGCGGGTTCGAGCCCCGTTGTCCGCTCCATTTGGGCGTTTAGCTCAGGGGGAGAGCGCTTCCCTGACACGGAAGAGGTCAGAAGTTCAAATCTTCTAACGCCCACCAAATGTTCGCAGCTCAGAGGTTCCGCCTCTGGGCTGTTTTATTTTGCCACCAAGCACGCCGCCAAATAAGCCACCAAATATTGATCCAAGGTCTGTACGCGATGGTCTTCGCATCCCGTAGAGGTGCCGGCAGATTGCATACGTCCTGGCCGATCGTGACCGCAACATGTTGGTCAAGCATAATCTTTTGGATTCTTTTGGCGTGAGCGGCTTGGTTTTGGTAGGATTTGTCAGCGGCTTGACTAAGGGGGTTTTATAACTGCCGTGCAGGTAGCCGTGTTGGTAGCGTTTTACCGACTTGCCAAGAACCCCTCATTTTTAATGCGTCTGCAAAATGACTAATTGCTTTGACCTGCCGAAACACTATATGTTGTGTTTGACCTAAAAAAAGAATACAGGATATAGATGCCTCTTTGTCGTATGATAGATGGCGGACAGAGAACGAAGACCTTAACTGCCTCTTTTGAACGTGTCCTTGAGCCGCTTGATCGGCTCCAGGGAATGTCCGCATGGAGGCTTATGGTTTATCGAGAACACAGATTGCGCGACGGCGCCGCAAGACAGGGGCAAGCCCTGCCGGGTATCGTTTGGCTCTGAAGCGCGATGAGGCTACGAAGCGAAAGAGGCAAGAGGATGAAGATCATCAAGCGCAGCGGCACCGAGGTTGTCTTTGACATCGATAAGATCGTCAATGCCATCCGCGCCGCAAACTTGGAGGTCGAGGAGAGCTCTCGTCTTACCGACCGCCAGGTGGTTTATGCGGCGCAAAACGTCGCCGAGGCATGCGAGAACGCGGGTCACACCGTGTCGGTCGAGGAGATTCAGGATCTGGTCGAGGACGAGATCATGCGTCTCGACTGCTACGAGGTCGCTCGCCATTACATCATCTATCGCTATGTTCAGAGCCTGAAGCGCCAGAAGAACACGACCGACGACAAGATCCTGTCGCTGATTGAGTGCAACAACGAAGAGGTCAAGCAGGAGAACTCCAACAAGAACCCGACCGTCAATTCCGTTCAGCGTGACTACATGGCCGGCGAGATCTCCAAGGACCTGACCCAACGTGTGCTGCTGCCCCAGGAGATTGTGGATGCTCACAATGAGGGTCTGATTCACTTCCATGATTCGGACTACTTTGCCCAGCACATGCATAACTGCGACCTGGTGAACCTGGAGGATATGCTCCAGAACGGTACTGTTATCTCGGGTACGCTGATTGAGAAGCCGCACAGCTTCTCGACCGCCTGCAACATCGCGACGCAGATTATCGCCCAGGTTGCTTCCTCCCAGTACGGTGGCCAGTCGATTTCGCTGACCCATCTTGCCCCGTTCGTCGAAGTGAGCCGTCAAAAGATTCGCGGCGAGGTCGCCCGCGAGCTCGAGGAGCTCGGCGTTTCCGCATCTCCCGAAAAGGTCCGCGAGGTTGTTGAGGATCGCCTGCGTGACGAGATCCGTCGCGGCGTCCAGACGATTCAGTATCAGGTCGTGACCCTTATGACCACCAATGGCCAGGCGCCGTTCGTGACGGTCTTTATGTATCTGAACGAGGCCCGTACGCCTCAGGAGAAGCACGACCTTGCCATGATCGTGGAGGAGACGCTTCGCCAGCGCTACGAGGGCGTTAAGAACGAGGCCGGCGTATGGATCACCCCGGCATTCCCCAAGCTTATCTATGTACTCGAGGACGATAACGTTCACGAGGATTCCCCGTACTTCTACCTGACCCAGCTGGCTGCCAAGTGCACTGCCAAGCGTATGGTGCCCGATTACATCTCCGAGAAAAAGATGCGCGAGCTCAAGCTGTCGAAGGGCGAGACCGCGGGTAACGGCGACTGCTATACCTGCATGGGCTGCCGCAGCTTCTTGACGCCCGACCGCTCGGGCAACGGCTTTAACAACGTTGCCAACGCGCTGAACTACGACCCGAACAAGCCCAAGTACTATGGTCGCTTTAACCAGGGCGTCGTGACCATCAACCTGCCCGATGTCGCGCTGAGCTCGCACCAGGATATGGATAAGTTCTGGAAGATCTTCGACGAGCGCCTTGAGCTGTGCCACCGTGCCCTGCTGTGCCGTCATGAGCGCCTGATGGGTACGCTTTCTGACGCCGCACCGATTCTGTGGCAGTACGGCGCCCTCGCTCGTCTGAAGAAGGGTGAGACGATCGACAAGCTGCTCGTGGGCGGATACTCCACCATTAGTTTGGGTTATGCCGGCCTGTACGAGTGCGTCAAGTACATGACGGGCCACAGCCACACCGAGAAGGAGGGCACGCCGTTTGCCATGGCCGTCATGCAGCGCATGAACGACAAGTGCGCCGAGTGGAAGGCCGAAAGCGATATTGACTTCTCGCTGTACGGTACCCCGCTTGAGTCGACGACCTACAAGTTCGCCAAGTGCCTGCAGCGTCGTTTTGGCATCATCCCGGGCGTGACGGACAAGGGCTACATCACCAACAGCTACCACGTCCACGTGTCCGAGGAGATCGACGCCTTCGATAAGCTTAAGTTTGAGGGCATGTTCCAGCAGCTTTCGCCGGGCGGTGCCATCTCCTACGTCGAGGTTCCCAACATGCAGGACAACCTCAAGGCTGTCATTCGCGTGATGCAGTACATCTACGACAACATCATGTACGCCGAGCTCAACACCAAGAGCGACTACTGCCAGGTGTGCGGCTACGACGGTGAGATCAAGATTGTCGAGGATGACGGCAAGCTGGTGTGGGAGTGCCCCAACTGCGGCAACCGCGATCAGGAGAAGATGAACGTCGCCCGTCGTACGTGCGGCTACATCGGTACCCAATTCTGGAACCAGGGCCGAACCGAGGAGATCCGCGACCGCGTGCTGCATCTCTAATAACCATCCCAGACCGCCCCGTAGCGAGGCCCCGGACCTTTACTCGCTATTTCGGACAGTCCTGGCTCACGACGGAGGCGCCACTGGCGCCTCCTGTTCGTGCGGAACTCATATCGAGCAAAGGTCCGGGGCCTCGCTACGGGGCGGCCAAGTTGACGTAGCGGAGATGCAGCTCGCAGCCTGCTCACTCCTCGAAGTTCTTAGCGGAAATAATTCGAGCTGCAGCAGCGATTTACTTGCGATGGCGG
>UQZC01000112.1 GCA_900545505.1 uncultured Collinsella sp. | reverse complement strand
GGTGGCGCTGTTTGCCGTGGGCGTGGTGGGCGCCACGATTATCGCCTGCCGCCACGAGATGGCCGAGACCCCGGCCTCGCTTATGCGTCCCAAGGCCCCGCGCGCTGGCTCGCGCATCTTGCTCGAGCGCATCGGCTTTATCTGGCGCCGCATGGGCTTTTTGAACAAGGTCGCTGCACGCAACCTATTCCGTTACAAAAAGCGCGCCTTTATGACCATCTTTGGCATCGCGGGCTGTACGGCGCTTGTGATTTGCGGCATGGGCATCCGCGATACGTCGGTGGCGCTTTCGCCCAAGCAGTACGGGCATATCACGCGCTATGACCTGCTGGCGGTTGCCAATCCCGACGGTTTTTCGCAGACGTGCGCGGCATTGGATGAGCGAAGCGCAGCCAAGGATTCCGACGTGACCGTGACTTCGACGCTGCCGATTATGACCGACAACGTCACCTTTACATTTGGCGGCAAGAGCGAGACCGTGCAGCTGATCGTGGTGCCCGATGACCGCACGAACGACCTGGACGACTACGCGCGTCTCGAGGATGAGTCCAAAGAGCCACTGTCTTTGCGTGACGGAGACGTGTATCTGAGCAAGAGTTCACAGCTGGTTCTTGGGATTCAGCCGGGCGACACGGCGCAGGTCCAGGATTCGTCGCTCAACGTCGCCAAGGTCAAAGTCAGCGACATCTCGCTCAACTATTTGGGCAACACGCTCTATATGACGCAGGGCACCTATGAGCGCGCGTTCGGCCGAAGCGCGCGTCTTAACGGCATCTTTGTGCTGCTTAAGGGTTCATCTTCTGACCAGATTGCGTTTAGCAAGAAGCTTAAAAGCGACGGTTGGCTCACCATCTCGAGCACGGCCGAACATTGGGAAAACTATGAGGCGAACTTTACTATCATCAATTCCGTCGTGGTGCTCGTGACCTTTATGGCGGCGTGCCTGTCGTTTGTGGTGGTGTTTACGCTGTCCAACACGAATATCTCCGAGCGCGAGCGCGAGCTGGCGACCATCAAGGTGCTGGGCTTCCGCCGTGGCGAGGTGCACCACTACGTCAACAAGGAGACGTTGATCCTCACGGCGATTGGCACCGCACTGGGCGTGCCGCTGGGTGGCCTGCTTGCCGAGAGCTTTACGTACATCCTGCAGATGCCGTCGCTGTACTTTGACGTCGAAGTCGAGCCGCTGAGCTACGTGCTTGCCGTAGTGCTTTCCTTCGGCTTTACGTTTATCGTCAACCTCGCCACCAACCGAACGCTCAACAAGATCGACATGGTCGGCGCCCTCAAGAGCGCCGAGTAACCTGTCCTGGGATTCAAGTTCTAGCGAGCTGCCGACGCGCCCGCAGCAGCATTTTTGCATAAACCGCCCCGCCAAATGCATACTTTGACGGGGCGGTTGCTTTTTGCCCACAGGTACCCCAGGGGGCGCCGTGCAAATTCCGGAGTATTCAGCGTCTCGGGGTCCGCGGGCGCGGGGGCGGGGGTGCAAAACTGCGCTGAAAGCCCCGATTCTGAGTCCCAACGCCTCTAGAGCCGCTCGTTTTTTTACAGGATGCGGCCCATGGTGCCTGCTTTTCGCCCAAAATCCAGTATGCAGGCACCCTCGGCTGCTGAATACTCCCAAAAATGCACGCCGCATCCTACCCCAGGCACCCGTAGCAAGAAGACGAATAGCCTCGGCCTCCGATGGGGGCGGTTACAGCCGAGGCTATTCGTCGCCGAAGCTGATGCCCAACGCCTTGGCCTCGCGCACCAGATCGCTCTGGGGATCGACAAACTTGAGCTTGCCGGCGATCTCCTCGAGCGGCATGTGGCACATCTTGCCATCACGCAGGGCAATCATATAGCCAAACTCGCCGCGCAGGCAGCCGAGCGCTGCCTCGACGCCGCACTGGGTCGCAAAGATGCGGTCCTGGGCGTCGGGCTGACCGCCGCGCTGCGTGTGGCCGGGGATGGCGACGCGGGTCTCGCGACCAGTCTTGGCCTCGATCTCCTTGGCGATGTCGTAGACGATCGACGGGCTCGTGCGCTCGGCGAGCTTCTTCTTGTACTCCTTCTTGGACAGCGCCGCGTCCTCCTTGGAGATGGCGCCCTCGGCGACGGCCACGATGGTAAAGCGGCTGCCGGTTTCCATGCGATGCTCGATGGTCTTGATGACGTTGTCCATGTCGTAGGGGATCTCGGGAATCAGGATGACGTCCGCGCCGCCCGCGACGCCGGCATACAGCGGGATCCAGCCAACCTTGTGGCCCATGATCTCGATGACAAACACGCGGCCGTGGCTCGAGGCGGTAGTGTGGATGTCGTCGATGCACTTGGTGGCGACGTCGATGGCGCTCGTAAAGCCAAACGTCAGCTCGGTGCCCCAGGTGTCGTTATCGATGGTCTTGGGCAGCGCGATAACGTTGAGGCCCTCTTCGCGCAGGCGGTTGGCGGTCTTGGTGGAGCCGTTACCGCCCAGCATAAACAGGCAGTCGAGCTGCAGCTTATGATAGGTGTGGACCATCGCCGGCACCTTCTCGACACCATCGGCCTCGGGGGTATCCAGACGCTTGAACGGTGTGCGGCTCGTGCCCAGGATGGTGCCGCCGCGGGTGAGGATGCCGCTAAAATCGGCGGGCGTCATGACGCGGAACCTGCTGTAGATAAGGCCCTGATAGCCGTCCTCAAAGCCATAAATCTCGATAGGCTCTTCGCTATTGGTCATAAGCGTTTTGACGATGCCGCGCATGGTGGCGTTGAGCGCCTGGCAGTCGCCGCCACTGGTAAGAAGACCGATCCTGAGCATGATGAATCCTTCCGGGCAAGTTATAACATGCGCATAAGTTTACCCCCCGCACACTGTTGATACGGGGGTAAACATGTTAGCTCAAGCGTATGGAAATGTAAGCAACGTCAGGCGAGCGTAAGGTCGACGAGCCTGGGTCCTTACAGTGCGAAGGCGTCGACGTCGCCCCAGTGGCGGCGCAGCGTAATGGCGGCGGCGGGTTCGGTATTGTCAAAGACGACCGACCATTGCGTATTGCTGGTGATGTCTTCCGGATTGGGTTCTTGCGCTGCGGCACGCAGGGCTTTCCAGACAATCGTTTCGTCCTGGGCACCGACATGGGCGTCAAGGACATCGGCGATTGCGACGGCGCGCTCTTTACCATGGCCCAGCTCGCCATTCTTTTGGTTGGGCAGCACTTCGTCGCCATAGCAGGCGTAGAAGTTCGTAACCTGGCGTACAGGAGTCGCTTTGAAAGCACGGTCCGGATCGCGCGGATCCCACTCTACTACGCGCGCGTCACCGGCGGCGTCGTTGATAAAGAAGTGGTAATCGCGTCCTGCCATGGCGTGCATGTCGTAGGCGGAAAGCAGGTCGACAGCTTCTTGCGTGGTGGCGGCACGGTCGAGCACCAGACGGATGGCGAGCGAGGTATTGATGACGGGGCGTTGCGTGTCCTGGTCACAGGGCTGGGAATCCAGGGTGAGTACGGCAATGGACACGCCGCATTCGTTAACACCGTCGAGCTGGGCAAACGGGCCCATGAGTGCGGCGGCGCGTCCGCCGACGGAGTCAAGCGGAGTGTTATCGCCCAGGTTGTTAAGGGCGGCAAACCCGATGGAGGCATAGCCGTCGCGTGGGTGATTGCGCACCAGCAGCGCCGAGGTGTCGTCCTTAAAGTCGTAATTGCGACCGGTGCGCACGCGGCCTTCGGCATCTACGGCGACAAAAGCGCTGCAGGCAAACTGGGGCGCCTGGACATGTACCGGCACACCGGGCAGCACCTGCGCCACCACGGCATCGATGTAGGCCTGGTCGTCGCGCACGCCAGCGGCGATGATGCGATCAAGATCGTAGTCGTAGGCGATGTCGATTGCGTACAGGTCATAGCCATCCGCGTAGCCGGTCAAGCGTTTGAGCGACGCGGCGGACTTGATTTGCTTGTGATAAACGATACCGGTGGCAGCGGCAAGGCCGACGGCGACTCCCGCGACACCGCAGGCGATGGCAATGTTACGTGGCTTCATGACGGCTCCTCTCGTCCTGTTAGCGTAATTGTCGCAAAAGGAGCGTGGGCATGATGGCTCAACTTGGCGAGCGGCGCGGGATTAAACACGGAATGAAGAGTGCGGCGCTGGCGCGGCGGGGTATGCTGGAAGGGACCATCAACCCAGCGAAAGGGGAGAGCATGACGGATCAGGAAACGCCCGAGCGCGCGCATGTGACGGCCGATGATATCGAGGCCGCCAACGACCTTATCGACTTTATCGAGGCATGCCCCAGCATGTTCCATACGGCGGCGACCATTATGGCCGAGCTCGACGAGGCAGGCTTTACCTACCTGCCCGAGAATGCGGCGTGGGACATCGAGCCGGGCGGGCGTTATTACACGCAGCGCAACACCTCGAGCGTTGTTGCCTTTAAGGTGGGCGAGGACCTGGCCGCGACGTGGGGCGAGGACGGCGTTGCCGGCGACTACCATTTTCAGCTGACGGCGTCGCACAGCGACTCGCCGACGTTTAAGGTTAAGGCCGTGCCCGAGCTCGACGGCGCGGGCGAGACGCTGCGCCTGAACACCGAGGCCTACGGCGGCATGATCGACTACACCTGGTTCGACCGTCCGTTGGCACTCGCGGGCCGCGTGCTGGTACGCGAGGGCGACCGTATCGAGAGTCGTTTGCTCGCTACCGAGCGCGAAGTCGCCATCATCCCGAGCCTTGCCATCCACATGAACCGTGGCGTTAACGAGAGCTTTGCTCCCAACCGAGCCGTTGACCTGTGTCCGCTCATCAGCGCCGGTGACCTTAAGCAGGGCGACTTTGACGCCCTGATCGCCGACGAGCTGGATGTTGAGCCCGAGCAAATTTTGGGCCGCGATCTGTTTCTGGTCAACCGCCAGGATGCGCGCATTTGGGGCTGGGCCGACGAGTTTATCTCGACGCCCAAGCTCGACGACCTGGCCTGCGCCTACACCTCGCTGCAGGCATTTTTGGGTGCCGAGAATGCGCACGACGTTTCGGTCTTTTGCTGCTTTGATAACGAGGAGGTTGGCTCCGAGACCAAGCAGGGCGCCATGTCGACGTTCTTGGCCGATGCACTGCGCCGCATTAACGGCTCGCTGGGCTTTGACGACGAATCGTACCACCGTGCGCTTGCTGCCTCGATGCTCGTGAGCTGCGACAATGCACATGCCGTGCACCCCAACCACGCCGAGAAGTGCGATGCCCGCAACCAGGTGGTGCTCAACGGTGGCATCGTCATCAAGGAGGCAGCCAACCAGCACTATTGCACCGATGCCTTTAGCCGCGCGGTGTTCCAAGCCATTTGCGATGACGCCGACGTGCCCACGCAGGCCTTCGCCAACAAGAGCGATATGGCTGG
>UQZC01000111.1 GCA_900545505.1 uncultured Collinsella sp. | reverse complement strand
GGATGGCCCCTACCGCGCGGCGATTGCGCGCCAAGGCTCCGGCGGCAATGCCCGCCACGCCCGGCAGCGCCAACGCCAGCGCAGCGACGATGCCCGGCAACTTTCCGGACCACATAAGAGGCCCCACGGCAATCGTCACGTGGGTGCCCGACACCAGCACCGCCGCCGACGCCACGACCGCGGCCCAAAGCACACCGCAGACCGCCGTCGACGCAATCATCGCCGCACGTCGCATCGCCCGGCCCGATACCTCCATCGGACACGGCATGAGCGGCTCGGCGCGAAGCGAGCGAGCGACATTTTGCGCATAGTGGTCGCAAAACGCCGAGAGCGCCGCTTCCACGGCAGCAGGCTCCGGACGGTCTTCCTGGTGACACGACAGACAGGCCATCACCACGTCGGACAGCTGCGTATCGACAAACGCCAGTGCATCGCGCAAGTCCTCGGAATTTGGATCGAGCCCCAGCTGCTGAGCCTGTTCGGCCGCGGCAAGCGCCACATCGGGCTCGCGTCGCAACAGCTGCGTCAAGTCGCAGCCGGGCGCGTGGGCGCCGACGGGATAATCGGGCAGCGTATCCATCTTGAGGCGATAAGGGCTGGCGATATCACGCGTCTTCTTGCGCGAGCCCGAGGTCCCCGACGCGCCCGGTGCCGCCTCATACGGCGCGACGCCGGCAATGAGCTCGTAGACCGCGCTCGCCGCGGCGTACACGTCAATCGCCGGCGACATGCGCAAGGCACGCAGGTCGGGAATATCGTCGGTGAGCATCTCGGGCGGGGCATAGGCAACCGTCGCGCGACGCAGCGTGGCATAGCGCTCCGTAAACGACGCCTTGCCGCCGCGCCTCGGGCTCAGCAAAAGTCGATCAGGCACAGGTCAAAAGTGCCCTCGGCAAGCTGCCGGTCAAGCGGCAGACGCGCCGTACGCACCATAATATTAGCGGGCGAGATGTCGCGATGGACAAAGCCCTCACCCACCAGGCTCATACGGCAGAGCAGGTCGAACAGGTCGCGACCCAGACGCGCCGCCACAAGAGGCGACAGGCGCCCGGCATCATCCACGGCAAAGCGCGAGCGCAGGCGGGCGAGCGTCTCGCCCTCGACCCATTCCATGACAATTGCAGGCACACCGTCGACCTCGCCCCAGCCATAGAGACGGGAAAAGCCCTTGAGGCCCGAAAGGGCGCGGTGGCATTCATATTCCTCGCGAAACGCCGCCTTGAACTTAGCGACCAGCGCCTCGTGAGCTTCATCGTCGTCAAACTCATCGCGTGTCGGCAAGATAAGCTGCTTGAGCGCCACGGCCTCGCCTTGGGCGTTGACGGCACGCGTCACGCGGCCGATACCGCCACGGCGCATGGTGGCATCGTCGGCAAACAGCATCGTAAAACGACGCAGATAGGCAGGCAGTTCGTCCTGACCGAGCGCAATGGCCGGCTCAAACCCGTCGACACGCGCAAGGCGCAGGCCGACCATGGGATCGCGACCGAGCGATTGTGGTGTGGTGGATGCAAGATCGGTCATCATAGGGCAAGCGCCGCCACGTTATTGTTGAAGTTACCGAGCGCGACGTCATCATCGCCGTAATGGCCGACCCATTGACATAGGTTGGTATAACAGCCCCACAGATTGGCATACTGCTGATACCACCTTGACCGGGGCGAGAATGTCTGACGACCGAACTCGGCTCGAATGACAAACATCTCCCCGACCAGGCTGTCGCACGGCCTGGGATCTCCCGTAGAGTTATAGGTCGAGACCACGTCATTGGCACGAGAAACATAGCCGTCGAGCATGTTGTACTTGGTCACAAGCCAACTGTGAATGCTCTCTTCCTCAGCAGCGGAAAGGCCGCCGGAGTTTGCATCGTTGTCAGTGTTGCCGCCCGTCGAGCCACCGTTTCCAGGCCCTCCGGTAGAGGAACCCGACCCAGAGCCGCCGCCCGAACTCGATGAATCCGAGCCGGAGCCAGAAGTATCCGAGCTACCGGGCTTTCCGGACTGCTGGGCGTCCTGCTCCTTTTGCTGCTCGACCTTATTCACCGTTGCCGCCACGCTATTGTTGGACAACCGATCGATGATCTTGGTGTTGGTGAGCACGATGGTTTTGCCATTGGCAAGCGTGACTTCGTTGTCCGGGGCCTCGGCGCCGTCCGCATCGTCGGTGCCAAACACAATATGCGCGACCACACTTGCCCAAGCATATCCAGTCGTGGTACCCAGATCACTTTTGACCTCATGCCCCACACGCGGTTCGCGTGCGGCATGCGCCTGCATCATGGACGGCACGGTCATGCCATAGGCAGAAACGCCAGCTATGACCAGCACCAGCGAGCACGACAGCAGTGCGTACGCCCGCGGCGCCAAGCCCAGTCGGCGTCGCATGCGCACCGCGGCGCCGCGCTTTGTCTGAGTGCCACCGGGCCGCATGCGTTCTCCTCCAAGAAAAACACGCCGCTCAGAAGCGGCGCATTCATTCAAATCCATATTTGAGTGTATCAGCGAACCCAAAAGGTTGCGCAACGAATGGGCAAATTAAGGATGCGAGCGGAAGCATCCATGCGATAAGCGGATACGAAGCATCTTTGTTGCACAACAAACTCACAGTCGCACGGGGAAATTATGACCACCCCGTGAGTCGCGAGGAAAACATACAGCAGGAGCAGGCTCGCCACCTAAATCGCGCGACGGGCCTCTATGGCGCGGCCAAGCGTAAGCTCGTCGGCATACTCCAAGTCGCCGCCCACGGGCAGGCCGCTCGCCAGACGCGATACCTCAACGCCCAGTGGCTTGATAGTGCGGGCCAGGTAGCTCGCCGTGGTCTCGCCCTCAATATTGGGGTTGGTGGCGATGATGACCTCGTGTATGTCCTCGCGGCCCAAGCGTGCCAGCAGCTCGCGAATGTGCAGCTGCTCGGGGCCAATCTTGTCCATGGGACTGATCACGCCGCCCAATACGTGGTAGAGACCGTGGTAGCTGCCCGTGCGCTCAATCGCCTGGACATCGCGCGGCTCGCCCACCACGCAAATGCGAGTGGTGTCGCGCATCGAATCCTGGCAGATGGAGCACTCGTCGGCCGTGGCGTAGTTAAAGCAACGGCTGCAAAAGTGAACCTCCTGCTTAACCTCCAGGATGGCCTCGGCCAGGCGGCGCGCCTCCTCAGCGTCAGCCTCCAACAGGTAATAGGCGATGCGCTGAGCCGACTTGGGGCCAATGCCCGGCAGGCGGCCCAGCTCATCGAGCAATTTTTGCAAACTATGGTTGGCACTCATATATATGCGCGTCTTAGAACGGCATGCCCGGGATGTTGAGGCCGCCGGTGATAGCGCCCATCTGCTTATTGGCGAGCTCGTTGACGCCGCGAACGGCCTCGTTGACGGCAGCCATGATCATGTCCTGCAGCATATCGACGTCCTCGGGGTCGAGCGCATCGGGATCGATGGTGAGGTTGACGAGCTCCATCTCGCCGTTGACGGTCACCTTGACCATGCCGCCGCCGGCAGAGGCGTCGACGGTCTGGGACTTGAGGTTCTCCTGTGCGGCGGCAAGCTGCTCCTGCATCTTGCGGGCCTGCTTCATCATCTGCTGCATGTTCATACCGGCCATGATGGCTCCTTTACGTGCGGCCGCACGCCGAGCTGCAAGGGCAGCCGGAGCACGGCGGGACTTTCAAACTCAAAAATCGTACCACGGCGCGCGGCCAGCAAGCGGGGCAGTCACGCTACCTCAGTCGATATACATGTCCTGGAGTGCAAGCCGCACCCGAAGATTATGCAAAGTTGAATAATTCGCATCTGCATAATATCGAAAGCTAAATCTTGTAGAGCCGGAATCCGACATTTCATGTGCACCGCTAAAGACCTGCATGCCGATCCGTTGCTCACGGTGACGCGCATGGCAGCGGGGTATAATTTGATTGCCATAGATAGTAATTTGGAGGTGCCCCATGAATGCCCCCAACGCGCTCCAAAACATCCGCTCAAAACACCCCGTTGCATATGTGGTTCTCTATCTCTTTGTCGGCTGGGCATTGCTGGTTGTCATCACCCATGCCATAGCTTTTGGAGCAGAACTGCTGATAGCCAGCTCGGACCAGCCCGTCGTCAAATGGGAGACGACCGATGAGTGCACCGACGGAACCCGAACCGTCTACTACAACAGCCCGTCCCTCTATCAAGAGTTCAAGGTCAAGATAAAGGACTTCAAGATTGTCGATGCCGAGCTAGGCGTTTATTTGGCAATCGGAGCAACCATTAACGCCGAGCAAGTCGAGTACACGGACAGCCATGCGACGTATCGTATCGACCTCAGCATCCTAGGCCGACCGTCACGCACCTGTCTGCTCAAATGCGATATACGCGGCACCACACTACACATGTCCGAAATACAGATGCGCCCGGACAAGGGGTCCTCTTCTTGAGCAGTATACCCGCCTGCGCAGCTACTCCACCGGCTTGAAGATGGTGGCCTGGCCAAAGACGCTGCGGATGAGGGCCTTGGCCTCGTCCTCGGTCTGCGGGATGCTCGGGGCTGCGCCCTGATGGCCGAAGGGGCTGCCAGCACCGGGATTGGATTCCCAGGGAGCGGCGGGGACGTCGTCGTTTGCAGAGGCTGCGGGTGCCACAGCAGCGGCCTTGGTCGCGGACGCCGCACCCGGCACGTCGAACGGGGGCAGATCGTCCCCGCCGGCATCGGCAGCAAAACCGCGGTAAGGGCCGCGGCACGGCGGAGACGCCGGCGGCTGAGCCATGGGGACGGACGCGCGCTCGGGCGCTCGGGGCGCGGGCTCGGTCGGGAGCTTGCCCGTGGCAGGAGCACCGGCAGGGTTGTCGGAGCGCAGCCAAGGGGCCTTGGCCAGGTCGGATGACTTGGGCGCAGGCGCGGCAGCGGACTTGGGCGCGGGGATCGGAGCAGCCGGTTTGGGCGCAGCGGGTTCAGGCGCCGACGGGGTCGGTGCCGCTACCGGCGCCGCTTTTGGCTGCGTCGCGCTGGCGCTCGAGGATGCAGGGGGCACCGAGGACACGGGTTGCGGGTCCGCAGATACCGCAGCCCGTGCAGATGGAGAATGCTCCTCATGTTGAGGAGCCGGCGTGCCACCCCCATCCAGGACATAGTCGACGGTACGACGACCGAAGACCGCGCAGACCGTCGGCAGGACCACCGACTGCGTATCGGCGCGACCGAGCATCTTGATGGCAAAAGTCGAACCCGCGGGGAACGAGACCGTGAGCTTGGAGCCGTCGTCGGCCGTGGCGCGGGCGTTGAGCAAAAGCCCTGCGTAGGAAGCCTGACGCGCCTTGACACGCTCGACAACCTCGGCCCATTTGCGCTGCAGCTCTCCGGCATCCTCGACCGCGGGCGTCTCGGCGGCACCATCCTCGACTGGCATGAGTTCGTTAAGAGC
>UQZC01000110.1 GCA_900545505.1 uncultured Collinsella sp. | reverse complement strand
TACTCGATGTTCGCTTCGTTCATTGAGTTACCCTTTGCATGAGGCCGGGACATATCATCCCGCCCGCAGTTTCGCAGGCCGAAGGCCGAGAATGTTTGAGGACGGGATGATATGTCCCGGCCTCCCGGGAGAGTTACCTATGAATTACGCGAACATTAAGTATTTCGACATTGCTGATGGGGAGGGCGTTCGTACTTCTCTGTTTGTGAGCGGGTGCCGTCGTGGGTGCAAGAACTGCTTTAACTCTGTCGCGTGGGACTTTGCTGCGGGTGAGCCGTTCGACCGTGCCGTCGAGGACAAGATTATCGAGAGTCTCGATCATCCCTTTATTGATGGCCTGACGATTCTGGGCGGCGAGCCTATGGAGCCCGAGAATCAGGTGGGGCTTGTTGACTTTATCGAACGCGTGCGTGCGGCCTATCCTGCGGGGTCGGGCAAGACCATTTGGTGCTTTACCGGTGACGTGCTCGAGGAGCTTATGCCGGGCGGTCGTCACCATACCGAGGCGACGGACCGTATCCTTGCCTGCCTCGACATGTTGGTGGACGGCCCGTTCGTTCAGGATCTGTACGATATCTCGTTGCGCTTTAGGGGCTCGAGCAATCAGCGCGTGATTGATATGAACGCCACGCGCGCCCGTGCTGTGCGCGAGGGCGTTGCGCTTTGCGACGCTGTGGAGCTTTGGCGGGACGATCCGGTCTATTCGACCCATACTATGTAGCTTGTGGCCGATACCAAGGGCGTGGTACCATAGCGCGAACGTGAAATCGGAAAAGTGAGGCCCAGATGGTCGATCAGGAAAAAGTCGAGGCCGCCATTAAGCTGTTGCTTGAGGGCATAGGCGAGGACCCAACTCGTGAGGGCCTGCTGGAGACCCCGGCGCGCGTTGCCCGTATGTATGGTGAGATCGCCGGTGGTATGGACCAGAGTGCCGAGGAGCACCTGTCCAAAACCTTTGCCGTCGCTTCGAACGATTTGGTTATCGAGCGCGACATCACGTTTTACTCGCTGTGCGAGCATCATCTGCTGCCGTTTTACGGCAAGGCTGCCATTGGCTATATCCCCAACGGCCGTGTCGCAGGGCTTTCTAAGCTTGCCCGCACGGTAGAGGTCTACGCCCGTCGTCTGCAGCTGCAGGAGCAGTTGTGCGCACAAGTTGCCGATGCCCTCATGGAGTATCTCGCTCCCCAGGGAGCGATTGTGCTCATGGAAGCTGAGCATATGTGCATGACCATGCGCGGCGTGCAAAAGCCTGGCACCAAGACCGTGACGCTCGCTCGTCGCGGCGTCTTTAAGGCCGATCCGGCGCTCGAGGAGCGATTCTTTAGGATGCTGGGACGCTAACTATGAGAGTCGTCAACGACTTTACATCGAATACTGACGAGGGAACGCCGCGTCGCGGTTTTATGGCTTCGGGCCTGGCGCCTTTTGGTGCCATGCCTCGCATTGATTACATCTGTGCCAACGGTCTGTTCCGGCGGCACCTGGGCAGCATTGCACAGTTGGAATCGGGGCGCATCTTCTGCCGCCACGGTATTGACCACCTGCTGGATGTCGCTCGCATTATGTGGATCAAGAATCTCGAGGAACAGCTCGAATTTGACCGCGAGGTCATCTACGCCACGGCACTTCTTCACGATATCGGCAAAGATGAACAGTATGAATCGGGTATATCCCATGATGTTGCAAGCGAACGCGTCGCTGATGCGATTCTCGGCGGTATGCCCGATGACGTAGCGTTTGAGCCGGCCGATGCCGCAGCCATTAAGACGGCCATTCTGGGCCATCGAAAGTTGCGCGTGAACAGCCAACCGCTCGAGCGCCTGCTCTATGCAGCCGACAAAGCGTCGCGCGCCTGCTTTGCATGCCCCGCGCGCAATGCTTGCAACTGGAGCGATGATAAAAAGAACCTGTCGATTCGCGTGTAGTTAGTTTACGCGGTCGGGGTTCTAAACGAAGGAGACGATCGCGATGAGCAACAAGAAACTGCCCGAGAATGCAACCAAGACTGAAGGCGCCGAGCTCGCCCGCCGTGGAAGGGGCGAAATATCCACCGCAACGGCGGTTCCCCACGTGAGCTATGACGATCTGCGCCATGCTGACCGCATTACTATCGACGGTCTCGAGGTCTTTGCCAACCACGGCGTGTATCCCGAAGAGAACGCGCTGGGCCAGAAGTTCATCGTGTCCTTGGTGCTCTATGCCGACCTGCGTGCAGCGGGGGAGCACGATAACCTGGACGCTTCGATTGACTACGGCTCGGTGTGCCACGATGTCGATGGCTATCTGCGCGAGCATACGTTTAAACTCATCGAGGCGGCAGCCGAGGGTGTGGCCCAGATGCTGCTGCGTCGTTACCCCTTGCTGCTTGGCGTGCGTGTTAAGCTCGATAAGCCTTGGGCTCCCGTCGGTCTTCCCCTGGCAAGCTGCGGCGTCGAGATCGAGCGCGTGCGCTAGTCGACGCTAGAACTTGTTGAGGGGCGGCTGCTTGAGCCGCTGCGACAGAGCTCTATTGTTGGGGCAGTATGTGTCGAGCAGGACGTGGAACCGCTGGTTGTGGCTCGGCTCGAGCAGGTGGACGAGCTCGTGGGCGACAACCATGTCAAGGCACTCGACGGGGTAGGCGGCGAGCTCGCGCGCGATGCAAATAGCGCCGGATTTAGGTGTGCATGAGCCCCAACGCGTTTTCATGCTGCGTACGGAAATGCGGGCCACGTTGACGCCCATTGCGATTTCGTACGCGCGCACCATATCGCGCAGCGCCGTGGTGACCTCGGATGCATAGAGCTGGTCGATGCGGGTCTGGAGCTCATCGGACGTCAGGCCGTCGAGGGTTGCGCGCCGCTTGGCCTGTGGGCGTTCGTTCGATTTGTCGGCACCCATAAAACTTGCGAAGGTGGCCTGCTTGGGCCGCGGTGCGGGTGATGCAAAGTTGCGATCGAGCGCATCTTGTACCGTGATGGGCTTGCCCCAAAGTGCAATGATGGACGAGGGGCTGAGCGGCTCTCGTGCCGTCGCCTGACGTTGCTCGCGCTGGGCAAGTCGACTGATAATCCAGGCGCTGTTGCGCTTCACAAACGCTTCGATACGCTCGCGGCTGGCGTCGAGCGGTGCACTGGCGTGGACCTCACCGCTCGATGTGACGCGTAGGTTGAAGTTCTTGACGCGCTTGTTGGTAACGACGACGGGGATGGATGTGCCATCCGGTCGGGATACGGTAATCGTAAATTGCTGCGTCAAAAGCGGTCCTTCAGGTTGGGGACGGGCCGGCATGTCGACCGTTCGGCATGCCGGCCCGCTCAAGGGACGTGAAATTAATAACGCTCAAAGAAGGCAAGCGCGTTATCGCTGCAGAGCTTCTGCATCACGGTCTTGCCAAAGTGCTTGGAGAGCATGTTCTGGAATTCGGGCATCTTGCTGGCATCGGAGAGGAAAGCGGGCACAGTGGCTCCGTCCCAGTCGCCGCCGAGCGCGATGACGTCCTCGCCGCCCAGGTCGAGCCAGTGCTCGATATGTGCCGCCAGCTGGTCGAAGGTGACACCTGCGGCGGTCTTGTCGGTTGCGTCGTTGGAAAGGAACTCGCTGCAGTAGTTGAGGCCGACGATGCCACCCATGTCGCGAATGGTGCAGAACTGGTCGTCGGTGAGGTTGCGCTTGACGCCGCAGACGGTGCGGGAGTTGGAGTGGCTGGCGACGAAGGGGCGCGTGGCGTGGGCGACAACCTCGTCAAAGCACTCATCGTTGAGGTGGGAGACGTCGAGTACCATGCCGGCGTGCTCCATCTGCGTAAGTGCCTCGATGCCGGCGGCGGTGAGGCCGGCGTGGGTGTCGTGGCCGCTCGCGAGCGGTCCCTGCGCGTTCCAGCTGAGTGACGACATAAGCACGCCCAAGCTCTTGAGCACCTCGATCAGCGCGGGGTCCTCGGCAAAGAACGTGGCGTTTTCGATGGTGTGGATGCAGGCGACCTTGCCGTCCTTGAGCGCGGGGCGAATGTCTGCGGCGCTGCGCACGTTGACCATGCGGTCGTGGTTGAGCATTGCCTGGCCACTCATATGCGCCATGATTTGCGCCTGGAAGCGCGCGGCGTGGGCGGTGGGAATCTCGTCGGGGACAAACGTGGCGAAGCACTGTGCCCACGGCGTGTTGCCGATCTTTGCGAGCGAAATGGCGCAGGCGTTGCCCTCGATGAGGTCGAAATCTTGCGGATGCGTTTCGTCGCCGGGGAAATAACCGTCGGTGCCGGCGGTAAAGCGCAGGTCGAGATCGAGCGTGGCCCAGCCGATGCGGTCGGCGGTGTCGCAGTGTAGGTCAAATACGGGATATGCCATGGGTCCTCCGGTTGCAGCGTTTCTTTGCAAACTGTCTTTGAATTGTATGACTAGGGTATAGTTAGCGCCATATGTTCATGGCGGCCCACGTTGTGCGCCGCCCTTATCACGGAGGTTTCCATGTCCAACCAGGGCAAGAAGGTCAAGACTCATTATCGCGGCACGCTCGATGACGGCACGCAGTTCGATAGCTCCTACGATCGCGGCGAGCCGCTGGAGTTCACCTGCGGCGCCGGTCAGATGATCAAGGGCTTCGACGCCGCTGTTGTCGACATGCAGGTGGGCGAGAAGAAGACCGTGCACATTCCTGCTGCCGATGCCTACGGCGAGCACAATCCCGAGATGGTCCTGACCTTCCCGGCCGAGCAGGTTCCCAACATCGAGCAGATTGAGAAGGGCATGAAGCTCTTCCTGTCCACGCCGAGCGGCATGCCTGTCCCCGCCGTCGTCATTGACGTGACGCCCGAGGCCGTGACGCTCGATGCCAACCACGAGCTTGCCGGCAAGGACCTCAACTTTGATATCGAGCTCGTCGAGGTCGAGGGCTAGAGCATGCCTGAACGCTTGGTTTCAACGACATGTTTGGGAAATCTCAACGATCCGTCCTATGAACTTTTGCTTCGCCGGAAGTTGGGCGGCGTCTTTGAAGTTGACGAGCTACTGCTCGATTGGGACCAGGCTGATGTATGCGCGTTTGTGGGCGTGACGGAGCTGGGGCGCACGGTCGATGTTCGGCTGGATGCTGCCGACGGCGGTCGTCTTGCCGATGGCGACGTGCTCGCCATTGACCGTTCGGGCGTGGTGCCCGTGGCGGTTGTCGTGCGCCTGCGCGGCGCCGAGGTTTATTTGGTCGAGGTCGACCGCATGGATCCGATTGCGCTCGCGCATGCGTGCTGGGAGATCGGCAACATGCATGCGCCGCTCTTCCGGGGCGACTCGGACGAGCATGCCGTGCGCATGTATACGCCGGTACAGCCTGTTTTGGGCCGCATGCTCCGGGGTGTCGAGGGCGTTCGGCTCTCGGTGGTCGCATGCGAGCTCGATGCCAGCCGGCGCTTTGCGTCGAGTGCGGCGGAGGGCGTCGTGAGCATGGCTCCCGACTTTACCACGATGCAGC
>UQZC01000109.1 GCA_900545505.1 uncultured Collinsella sp. | reverse complement strand
CCGTGGTGCTCGGCTCGATCGTCGCGGGTGTCGTGTGCTTGGTGCTGTTCGTCGTACGCCAGGGCAAAATCGAGGACCCGCTGCTTCAACTGGGCACGCTCAAGACGCGCGAGTTCCGCGTGGCCGCCATCATCGTCACGCTCATCAACGCCGCATGCCTGGTCACCAACACGCTGTTGCCGTTGCTGCTGCAAACCTCGCTTGGCGCTTCGGCCTTCGAAACCGGCATGGCCATGCTTCCCGCCGCGGCGGTGGGCATCATCATCAGCCCTATCTCCGGCGTGGTGTTCGACAAGTTCGGTCCGCGTGCCATCTCGATCGTCGGCCTGGCCCTCATGACCGGCGCCCTGTTCCTGCTCTCGCTTTCGACGGCAAACACGCCCATCTTGGTGGTTGCGCTGTTCTGCATGCTGCAGTCCGCCGGCCAGTCGCTCGCGAACATGCCGGTGAACACATGGGGTGTCAATGCCTTGAAAAATGACATGATCGCCCACGGCAACGCCATCGCGAACACCGGCCGCCAGGTCGCCGGCGGTTTGTGCACGGCGCTCATCATCACGGTCATGACCAGCGTCACCGCGTCGGCCGGCGTCGATGCGAGCATCCAAGTAGCCACCGCCGTGGGCGCGGGCGTCGCTTACAAGGTGTGCGCGGCAATCGGCCTCGTTTCCCTTATCTGCGCCATATTCAGCGTGCGCACCAAGAAAACCGCACCGAAAACGAAGGAGGCATAAGCGATGTCCGAGATTCTGTCCGAGCGCATCCCGCTCGAGCTCGAGGGGACGCCCGTTTCGAGCATCATGATTGAAGAGCCGTTCACCTGCACGCAGGATTGCACGATTTCCGACGTGGTGCGCATGCTCGCCGAAAACGAGGCGAGCAGCATGCCCGTAATCGATGAGCGCAACCAGGTGGTCGGGTTCATCTCCGACGGCGATGTCATGGGAGCCATCGCGCAGCATCGCGCTCACACCATCTTCACGGGCGGCGACGCGTCCATGCTGTACTTCGACGATCAGAGCCTTGAGCAGCGCATCGAAGACCTGAAGGATCGCTGCGTCATGGATTTCGCGACGCGCCAGGTAGTGTGTGCCCGTCCCGAGCAGAGCATCGCCCGCGTCGCCGCGCTGCTGGCGAAGAAGAAGTTCAAGAAGCTTCCTGTGGTTGATGACGAGGGCAAACTCGTGGGGGTCATCCGCCGCTCCGCCATCACCAAATACATCTTCGGCATCCTTTTCCAATAGGGGCAGGTCGCACTTGAGGCGAACATCTCGAGGCATCGAGCCAGCAACTGGACCAGACAACCTTGACACGCACGCGCTTTCCCTCGATGCTTCGGTAAGGGGAGCTGCGAAAATCGCAGCACGGGTGATCGGCGCCGCGCCCCCGAAGGCAAAAGCGAACACGGGAGCGATACGATGGGAAAAGTCCTGGACGAAGATTTGGTTTATGAGATTCTCTCCGTCGTGGCAGAGATTCCGGCGGGATGCGTCGCCTCGTACGGTCAGATAGCGCGCCTCATCGGCAGGGAGAAAAACTCTCGCCTGGTCGGAGCGGTGCTGAGCGAGGCGGATCGCTACGGCGATTATCCCTGCCACCGCGTCGTCAACCACGCGGGACGCCTCGCGCCAAACTTCCCCGACCAGCGAGCACTACTGACGGAGGAAGGAGTCGCCTTCCGAGACAACGGCTGCGTCGACATGAAAAAGCACCAGTGGAACGAGTAGCCAGGCAGCGTAGCGTCGAAAGGAGCGACGCCACGGGGAACGACCTGCGCCCCGCCGCCGGACAACCTATGGCAAAGTGACACGTCCCACAAAGAGCGGCGCACCAGTACGAGACACGGCCGCGACGTAAAAAAACCCTATGATACTCGTAAGCATCTATCTGATTGCCCGCCTCGAGGTACCCAAAGAACGAGAGATGCCGAAACCCCTAGACAAAGAAAAAGGTCGGGAGCTTTTATGCTTCCGACCTGAAGTTTCATGGTCGCGGGGGGCGGATTTGAACCACCGACCTTCGGGTTATGAGGTCGCTACGACGTTGTTTCATTCAGACATTTCGACCCAAATTGAAGTCAATATAACTCCAGGTCATTTGATGTTTTCATAGATTTACGAAAGAAAAGTACGCGGAATAATTTGACCCAAATTCGACCCACAACGAGCTTGAAAGCGGTCAGGCGGAGCATTACCCTTGGGGTGTGACCCCACGCAGGGCCCACCACCAAGGGTAATGCCCACCCGCCCCAGCCCTTTGCGCCATTCCGCGCAACCGAGCGCGATTCTCAGGCACTTCAGGCAAGGAACACGATGAACGACCGACCTCTCGTCATAGGCAAAGGAACGAAGCAACGCCGCGACAAATACACGTGGCGCTACCGTCACAGCCTCGGCAAGGATCCGGTCACGGGCAAATACCGCTATTCGCCGTGGCAGACCATACATACCACCAAAAGCCGAGAGGTCGACGCCGCACTCGAAGCCTACAAGGCAGAACTCAACAGCGGCACCTACGTCCAAAAATCGAGGGACACCGTCGGCTCGTACGCAAAAAAGTTCCACGACAACCGCGAAGGAACCATCACGCCGCTCGCCTACTCGACATCCTACTCAATCGAGAACCGGACGCGCACATCACATGCGTGATACTCATGCTCGACACCGACATGAGAAGGGCAGAAGCCCTCGGGATGACGTGGTCCGATGTCTCCGTCGAGAACAGAAGCATCCTCATTGAGCAGCAGTTCGCGGCCGATCGAAGCGTTCGCTCGCCCAAAAGCAAGAAAAGCGTGCGGAGGATCTCGATAAGCGAGACGCTGACGTCGTATCTCGAATTCTGGAAAAAGGAGCAGGCCCGCGAAATGGAAGCCTTCGGCCTGGAACAAGTCAAAGGCACTCCGCTCGTCCACTCATTCGAACGAACGAAAGACAGGCATCCCCAAGTCAACTTCATGGACCTGAATGGGTTTTCGCGCTGGTTCAGAAACTTCAGCGTCGAGAGCGGGTTCGGCAAGTTCGAAGGCGTTCGAACATACCATTATGTGAAGGAAACTGTCGACGGGGAAACGATTTCGAAGCGTTATGAGCATAAAGAGTGGCTCGAATTGAGGGATTACCTCAGGAAGCATCCCAAGGTTCGCGAGGCGAGGCATATCAGCACATATGAGAGCGAGCACCTTCCTTACGGATATTCGGGCCTATCGAGCCACACCGCTACTGCCGCTACTGCCCGCTACTGCCCGCCAGCTTCCGAACCAGCGGGCGGTAGCAGCACCCCGAACATCTCGCCGACAGCGCAGAGAGTCGTCGACCTGGCGGCCAAGGCCGACATCGAGGACGTGATGCTGTGCGACCTGCCCGGCGTCCTGTCCTTCCTAGGGCTGCCACCTGAGACGGAGATGCCGCCGGGCAACAAGGGGAAGACGAAGCTCAAGAAGCTCTACAGGAAGGTGGCGCCGAACAAGGCATACCACTCCGGCGAGCGCGCCAAGGATTTGATCTCGCACCTCGACATGGCAGAGATCAGGGCATCGGCGCCCGTCCCGCTCGGAGAGATAGACAGAGCGGTCGTAAGCGGCTGATGTAACTTCTGACACCCTAGAACTTACATCGAGCCCCGATTTTTGAGCTCGGGGCTCTTTTCGTCTAGATTGGGGACGCATGGCCGGACGAAAACAATTTGCGTCTGGTAATAAGCGTACGAAAGCGCAATTTACGTCTTAATTCCGTACGCAAATCAAGACGAAAATCGTTTACGTCTGCTTTAAATCCGTACGAAAACGGTTTTCGTCTTGCAGGGCAGTTGCCGTTTCTACAGTTCAACTTCCAGTTCGGCTTTGTGCTCGTAGAGGTAGTCGCGCATGTAGGGGATGGCAAATGAGACCTTGCCGTACGAGGGAGCCTCGATAATCGATTCTCTTAACAGGCGGCTGCGGACGGAACTCACCTGTTGAGGCGTTTTGTTTAGGGCGTCGGCAACCATGCTGGTCGAGCTCGTCTGCCCCAAAGACGCCATGCTCAGCAGATAAGCGATGCACGTGGGCGGAATGCGCTGCAGCGCGGGCTCAATCACCATGGCGCAGAAGCGTTCGCGTGCCGTTGCAATGCCGTGCTCGGCTTCTTCTTCTCCAATAATCGCTGTATGTGCGCGTCTTGCCAACTGCCATGCGTAGTATCCAACGAGTTGGATCATGAAAGGATAGCCTTGCGTTGCCTCGGCAAGTTGGCCGGCAATACCTGGCTGCAACTCCATGCCAGACGCTTCAATGGTTTCCTCGAGGGAGTACGACACTTCGGTTACTGCCACAGCCTTCAGATCAAAGGGGAGGGCACGGCGCAAAAACGTAAGTGTCTTTCCGTTGATGATGCATTCAATCATCGAAGGCAGCCCAGCAAAAACAAAGGCGATATCAAGGTCTTCGCCGATAACCTGCTGAATCGCAATGGAGAGCGTTCGGACCTCATCGAGCTCTGCGTCTTGAACCTCGTCGAGAGTGATGAGCAGGCCATTTCCATTCTTGGTTACTGTCTGTCTCATGGCGTCGCGTAGCGATGGGCCGATTCGCTCAATATCTATGCTGCCGATGGATATGCCAGCTACGGTGGGCTCAAATCTGGCGTGTTTGGCCTGGAATTTGGGCTGCAGCTGTTCGAGAATGCGCTGGCAAAGTCCCTCGGTTGCGACCTCTTTTATGACCGTCCAGCCACGGCTTTGCGCCAAACGTGAGCACTCGTCAAGGAGGACCGTCTTGCCCGTTCCACGGACGCCGGCTATGCGCATTAGGCGCCCCGGGGCACCAGGCCCGTTGGCGAGGCCCTCATTGAATTCTTCGAGCACATCTTCGCGGCCGATAATCGTGGGAGGTGTTTTACCTGCTGTGGGCTTAAAAGGGTTTGTTTGCATGTGAGCCACCTTTGCTCAAGATATAGCAAGATATAGCAAAGTATAGCAAGATATAGCAAAGTATAGTGAGATATAGCAAAGTAAGCGCTACTCGCGGGTTTTGCGGTGGTGCTATTTTCCGAATGCCGCGCGGATAAAGCGCTGGGCGAACAGCTTGTTGGCAACTCACGAGGGCTCGGGGTGCCAATTTGGGGTGCAGTAGTGCTGCGCCACGAAAAGGGCCTATCTACTACGTTTAAGCCGCAGGGGTCAACCATAGTCGGCTTTTTCGAAAATCGACAAGCTGTCTACCTGCACTGATAATTGTTCTCGGGGGAAGCGGGCACTGCGGGGCGCGGCAACGGCGCGCGATTTCCGCGTCGCAGCGCTACCCTGATGCTGAATGCCGGGACGATGACCCACTGACCTGCTGACGCCTCTTTGGCCGTCCTCAAATCCGACCTGTCTCGCCCCGGCATCCGCGTCCCGGAGTCCTGCCATGACCTAATAGGAGCATGAGCGCGGACAATCGGACAAGCCAATTGGATTGTAGCGCTCCCGTCAGTGCAATGTCTGGGAGACCCGGGCGCGGAGCAGGCGGCAGACCGAGGGGAGCGAAAATGGAAGG
>UQZC01000108.1 GCA_900545505.1 uncultured Collinsella sp. | reverse complement strand
GATGGTCGCCTGCATCTGCTGACCAAAAAGGCACGCCGCACCTATGCGCAAAGCACCTACCGCGATGGTGACTACTTGGTCTTTGGCAGCGAGAGCTCGGGCATTCCCGAGCCACTGCTTGCCGCGGCGCCCGAGCGTTGCGAGCGTATCCCCATGCTGCGCGATTGTGACTCACTCGATAACGCCGAGGCTTGGGAAGCTCACGAGGAATCGCTGGGGCATACCGAGGACAGCCACGAAGCCATCCTTCGGCAGGATATCTGCGGCAACTTCATCAATCCGGACGACTACCGCATCAGCGCCCTCAACCTCTCCAACAGCGCCGCCATCGTCCTCTACGAAGCCCTGCGCCAAACAGGCTTTCCGGGAATGTGATAAAGGGACTGTCTCGTTGTCGCATTCAGGCGCCACGCCGATGGCACACACGCCCAATTGATGCTCTAGATAAAGAGCCTCACTTTTAATCAGAATTAACTAAAGTAAAATGAAGTTAAACGGCGGTGTGAAAGGAGAGCCTTGTGGAATATCTCGAGAACCCGTTTACCCCCAGTTTTGGTGAGGTTCCCGCCCATCTCGCTGGCAGACAACAGATTATTCGGGATTTGGACCGTGCCTTCTTGAGCCAGCGCAGGCGCCCAGAATTGACCTCGATCTTCTCAGGCGCGCGTGGAACCGGTAAAACCGCTCTCATGTCGTCGCTCGCGACAAGGGCGGAATCCCACGGCTGGATAGCCGTAAAGACGACCGCGCTCCCGGGAATGCTTGAGGAACTCGAGTTCGGGGCGAAACGCGCCGCAGCCCATCTCATCGACCCGTCCAACCACTTCGAAGTCACCGGCCTCGGAATTGCACCGCTCGGCAGCATCGAGGTCAATCGTGTCCACGATGCCTCAACCTGGCGTTATCGCATGAGCGACATCATCGACCAGCTCAACGAGGCGGGCACCGGTCTGCTCGTCACGGTTGACGAGGTGGACCCGACACTCGACGAGATGATTCAGCTCGCAGCGACGTATCAGCACTTTGTGACCGATGGGAAACGCGTCGCCCTGCTCATGGCGGGACTTCCCAACAATGTCTCGACGTTGCTGAACCACAAGACGGTCTCGTTCCTTCGCCGCGCCCAACAATATCATCTGGGTCGCATTGCCGACTATGACGTGCGCGAGGCCTTGATCCGCACAATCCAGGAAAACGATCGCCTGGCAGATGCCGAGGGAATCGATAGAGCCGTTCGCTCGATCTCTGGTTTTCCCTTCCTATTGCAACTCGTAGGCTACCGTGCCTGGGATCTCACAAGCGATTCGAAGGAAATCTCGTCACGCGACTTTGACCTGGGAATCAAAATCGCGCGCGACGAGATGGACGACCGAATCCTCGCGGCAACCTATCGGGAACTCACTGCAGAGGACAAGCGATTCCTCATCGCCATGCTCGATGACGAAGAAGAGTCCACCACCGCCGACCTTATCGAGCGCCTTAAGCGTTCGCCGCAGCAGGTCTCCCGCTACCGACGCCGCATGATAGATGCCGGCATCATCGGAGAACGAGGACGAGGGGTCGTCGCATTTGAATTGCCATTCTTCCGCGACTATCTCGCGGCTCAATGCGTGAAATAGAAATCAATGTGACAAAGAGGCAGTCCCTTTGCCTCATTGTCTATAGGTAGCGGCCGGTGATGCTTGCGGAGCAAGCTGCGATGTCGCCCGGCGTACCGGCGCAGACGATTTGCCCGCCCGCATCACCACCGCCCGGACCCATGTCGATCACATAATCGGCGTTACGGATAAGGTCGAGGTCATGCTCGATCACGATAACCGTGGCGCCCTTGGCGACAAGGCCGTCGAACACACTCAGCAACACCTGAACATCGAGCGGATGTAGTCCGATCGTGGGCTCGTCGAACACAAATACGGCATCGTCCTGCACACGACCCATCTCGCTCGCGAGCTTAAGACGCTGCGCCTCGCCGCCCGAAAGCGCCGGTGTGGGCTCGCCAAGTGTGAGATAGCCCAGGCCCAGGTCGTGCAAGGTCTGCAAGCGCGTCTGAACCTTCTTGAGTCCCAGCGTGACGTCGATAGCCTCGTCCACACTCATGTCCATGATCTGCGGCAACGTAAGTAGACTCCCGTCCTTGCCCTCGCGATGGATACGCGAAGCCGCGTCTGCATAACGCGAACCGCGACATGCTGGGCAGACGATCTCGACATCGGGCAAAAACTGTACGTCGAGCGATATCGAGCCCGTGCCGTCGCACGTAGGGCAGCGCAACGCGCCGGTGTTATAGCTAAAGGCACCCGCCTTGTAGCCAGCTGCCTTGGCCTCGGGCGTACGGGCAAAGGCACGACGCAGCTCGTCATGGATGTCGGCATAAGTCGCCACCGTCGAGCGCACGTTGGCGCCGATAGGCGTGGCGTCAATCAGGTTTGCGCGGGCAATGCCTTCGGCATCGACCCAACGCACGTGCCCCGGCAGGCGCTCGCCGGCTGTCTGCGCCTTAAGCGCCGGGATGAGCGTCTCAAGCACCAACGTCGTCTTGCCCGAACCCGAAACGCCCGTCACCGCAACGAGACGGCCGCGCGGGATATCGACTTCGAGCGGTTTGACAGTATGGATGGTATCGGTTGCCATACGGATGTGGCCCTGGTCGAACATTTCGTCGTCAGTCACCTGTGGACGCAAACGCTTGGGCTCTGCGCGCAGAAACGGAGCGATGCGGCTGCCCCGCGATTGCTCGACCTCGTCTACTGTACCGGCAGCGATCACGTTACCGCCGCCTGCTCCGGCGACGGGGCCCATCTCGACCAGATAGTCGGCTTCCGCCAGTACGCGCGTATCGTGGTCGACAACGGCCACGGTGTTGCCGTCGCCTACCAGGTCGCGCATCACACCAACCAGGCCGTCGACATTTGCCGGATGCAGGCCAATCGAGGGCTCGTCCAACACATAAAGCACGCCTGTCGATCGGTTGCGCACCACGCGAGCAAGTTGCACGCGCTGGCGCTCACCCGTGGAGAGCGTGGCACCGGCGCGATCGAGTGAAAGGTAATCAAGACCCAGGTCGACCAGGCGACGGGCCGCGCTCAAAAACGAATCGCAGATATCCGTCGCCATGGGCCGCATCTCGGGCGGCAAGGATGCGGGCACCCCGCGCACCCACTCAATCGCCCCGCCCAGCGTCATGGCCGCCGCTTGCGCCAGATTGATACCGCGCACTTGGGGCTGGCGCGCAGCCTCGGAAAGACGCGTGCCACCACAGTCGCGGCATGGCCCCTCGCGCAAAAAGCGCGCAACGCGTTTGAGCCCCTTATCGTCCTTAACCTTGGCGAGCGCATTCTCGACGGTATAGACGGCGTTGTAATAGGTAAAGTCGAGCGGCGTGGCGCCCTCGCCGTTTTTGGGAACGTAGAGAATGTGCTTCTTAACCGCCGGACCGTGGAACACGATATCGCGCTCTTGAGGCGTGAGCTGGTTAAACGGCACGTCGGTGCGCACGCCCATCTCGCCGGCGACCTGCTTCATCAAATCCCACATGAGCGTACCCCAGGGAAGCACCGCACCTTCGTTGATGGTCTTTGACTCGTCGGGCACCAGGCTCGCCTCGTCCACCTCGCGCATGACACCGGTGCCGCCACAGGTGGGGCATGCACCGCCACTGTTAAAGGCAAGGTCCTCGGCGCTCGGAGCGTAGAACTCGCGGCCGCACGTCGGACACGTGAGCGACAGGCCAGCCGCTACGTTGAGGCTTGGCTCCACACGCGCCCCGCAATGCGGGCACACGTGATGGGCGCAACGGCTAAAGAGCAGACGCAGGCTGTTGTTGAGCTCGGTCATAGTGCCAAAGGTGGAGCGCACGCCCGGCACGCTCGGACGCTGGTGCAGCGCGAGCGCCGCCGGCACGTGCAGCACCTCGTCCACCTGGGCGTGTTCGGCCTGCGTCAGGCGACGTCGAGTATAGGTGCTAAGTGCTTCCAAGTAGCGACGCGAGCCCTCGGCATAAAGAACCCCCAGTGCCAGCGAACTCTTGCCCGAACCCGACACGCCGGCAATACCCACGAGCTTTCCCAGCGGGATATCAATATCGATGTCCTTAAGGTTATGGACACGCGCGCCACGCACCTCGATAGCCTGCGGGCTCATCTTCTGTTCCGTCACCTTTATCACCCTACTCATGCCATAAAACTCGATCGCGAATGTACACGCCCAGCATGGGCACGGTAAACCGGACGAGGCCGTATCCGGCAGCCTCGATGACGCGCTCGCGAATCAGGCTTGCGCGATATTTACTCGCCCAGCTCTGGGTGCGATCGCAACGCTCAATGATATCCGCCATGCGCGTCGGTTTGCCCTCGTCAACCGCCATGGCCTCGATAAAGAGGCGCTGTGGACTGCGCAGCCCATAATACAGGGGCGCGTCGACCGCTTCGTAGAACTCGGAGACGGCATCCGCATGGCCATCCTCGACATCGCGCCTTTCGATGACCTGCGAGCCACGCCGGACAGCAGACCGCCACATGTAATATCCCACCAGCTGAACCATATAGGGATGCCCCATGCTCTTGCGCGCCGCAAGGTCCGCCGTCTCCGCGTCAACGCAAAGACCGGTACTCTCGACTGTCTGGATATATGAATCACGCACGTTGGGCAAGGATATCGCACCCAGCGTACGCCGCTGGGCACGCCGCAAAAACGTCACGCTCGGCTCTTCGAGCAGGTCGTCAACTATACTGGGTAAGCCGGCGAACACCAGCGCAAGACCGCGCTGGTCGCTATCGGGCAGGCCCGTGGCATCCTGGTCTCCGAGCACCTGCTGATAGAGAACGGCAAGAGCCGCCAGTTCCTCGATAGACGCCGATTGAGCCTCGTCAATCGCAAACAGTATGCCCTGGCCTGGACCGAGCCTCTTGAGGCGCTCGTTGACCAGCCCGCGCAACGTCTCGCCCTTTGCTCGCGCCGCCTCGACCGACATCCGGCCAAACGACGAACCGAACTCCATTGACGTCACAACGGGTTTATTCGAGCGAAGCGCGTCGGCCAAGCGGTCGCATAAGCCAAGCGAAGCGGAATCGGAGACAACCGCCCATCCGCGCTCGCTAGCTAAACGCTGCAGCTCCCGCAGGAGAACCGTCTTGCCACAGCCGCGGTTTCCCGTAATGAGCATGAGCCTACCCGGCGCTCCGGCGCCGTTATCGAGCCCTTCCTCCACAACGGTTTGGAGATTCTGGCGCTCAAGGGTCGCGGCCGATGAGTATCGGAGGCCGCTTGCCAGCCGTGGGCATAAAGGGATTTGGATTCATGTCGGCCTCCTCGGATTGGCAAACCCTGGTAATAGTTATACCAACTTATACCAAGTTATACCAATAGCATGTGACAAAGGAGCTATCCCTTTGTCACATGTGGCCGAAAAACTCGGCGTCTGCTGCTCGCTAGGGGCGGAAGGTGGCGGGATCGATCTTTACGTGCGCCGCGGCGGGTACGTCGTACCATTTGACCGTGTAACCCGCGCCGTGAGCGCAAATGGGCCGGGC
>UQZC01000107.1 GCA_900545505.1 uncultured Collinsella sp. | reverse complement strand
GCGCCGGCTGGTCATAGCAGGTCGCAAGCTTGGTACCCACGCCAAAGCTGTCGATGGGCGCGCCCTGTTCGAGCAGCGACTGAATCGTGTACTCGTCAAGATCGTTGGAAACCGAGATCCCCACATAGGGCAGGCCCTCGGCATCGAAACGACCGCGGACATACTTGGAGAGCTTGGCGAGGTCGCCCGAGTCAATGCGAATAGCCGACAGGCGCTCGCCCGCCGCCTCCATCTCCTTGGCAACCGTAATGGCATGCTCGCAGCCCTCGCGCACATCGTAGGTGTCGATGAGCAGCGTGCAGTTCTTGGGGCTCGACTTGGCAAAGGCGCGGAAGGCCTCGAGCTCGGAATCGAAGCTCATCACCCAGCTGTGCGCATGCGTGCCAAAGACGGGAATACCGTAGCGGCGGCCGGCGAGCACATTGGACGTAGAGGAGCAGCCGGCGACGTAGCTCGCGCGCGCAACGGCCAGGCCGCTATCGGGACCCTGGGCTCGGCGCAGGCCAAACTCGGCCACGGGACGGCCGTCCGCCGCCAGCACCACTCGCGCCGTCTTGGTGGCGACAAGTGTCTGGAACCCGACGATGTTGAGCAGCGCCGTCTCAAGCAGCTGGCACTCGAGCGCAGGACCGGTGACGCGCACCATGGGCTCGCGTGGAAAGACGAGCTCGCCCTCGGGGACGGCGTCGATATTTACATGCGCACGAAAATCGCGCAGGTAGTCGAGGAATGCGGACTTGAACATCGCGCCGCCGGCCGGGGCCTGGAGCGAGGCGAGGTAGTCGATATCCTCGGGCGTAAAGCGCAGATTCTCGACTAGCTCGGGCAGCTCGGCGGTGCCGCACATGACAGCATAGGCGCTGCCAAAGGGATGGTCGCGGTAAAACGCGGTAAAACAACCCTGCTCATTGGCCTTGCCGCTCTCCCACAGGCCCTGGGCCATAGTGAGTTCGTACAGATCGGTGAGCATTGCGATGTCGGTGGGATGAGAGATATCGGTCAAAGCCATGGGGCGACCTTTCGGATGTGTGGTGCAGAGGTTGAGGGTTGGGCGAGGCGGACGTGCGGGCATAGAGCCCGGCGCGAACAGGTTAGTGCAGGCCCATGCTGCCCGTGATCGTATAAACCATAAAGACGATAAACGCGATGAGGGCGAGCACGATGATGATTTTTTGAGCCGGAGCCATGCCGGGGATCTCGTTCTCGCCCGTAGGCTCCTTGGAGGTGACCATGCGCTGGGCAAAGGTCATCTCGTCACGGCTCGGTTTGGGCTCGACGGACTTGGGACGAGCGGCCTTTTTAGGCTGAGGTTTGGGCGCGGCAGGTGCAGGCTTCGCTGCAGCGGGCTTGGGTGCGGGCGCGGGCTTGCGCTCGGATGCGGCGTTCGAGGCAACCTCCTCGGCCTTCGCACGCTCGGCACGCAGGGCAGCCAGCTCCTCACGCTCGCGACGGGCCTCTTCCCGAGCCTCGCGGCGGGCCTTCTCAGCGCGGAGCTCTTCCAACTCAGCGCGCTCCTCGTCGGACAATGGTTGGGACTCAAGCTCGGCCATGGTGCAGCCCTTTCTTTTAAAAAAAGCCGCCGACACAATGTCAGCGGCTTATCAAATCCAAGGGTGGAGACGAAGGGAGTCGAACCCTCGGCCTCTGCCATGCGACGGCAGCGCTCTCCCAACTGAGCTACGTCCCCAGGACAAGTCGATATTTTACCTACGGCTCGCCAACTGTCAACGCCCAATAACCAGTCTTTTTGGAGCGCGACTATTTTGGCAACTTTTCGAACAGGCGATCCTCTCGATGATTTTTTAATCCCCGTCCCAGAAAAATCATCGACGAACGCACTACTTTGCGCTGGTAAGAACACCGGTGGTGTCGAAGGCCGGGGTGAAGCTCTCGTCTACCGCGCCGCCCTCTTGCCAGAACATTGTCGTAAAGCCCAGGTCGTCGGCATGGTCGAGCACCTGCTCGTACTCCTCGCGCGTCACAGCGCGCGCCAACTCGCCGCCCTGCTCGCGCATGAGCGCATTGGGCGTGTACTGGTTCATGACCGAGATCGGCACGTCGCCCACCGTCTGCCACACCAGGTCTAGCACGCGGCACGAGTCATCCGCATGCCCCGGCAGCACCAGGTGGCGCACGATGATGCCGCGCTTCATGAGCCCGCCGTCATCCACCAACTCTCCCCCGCGGCGATCGCGCGCCATCTGGGCCAGACCCGACACGGCCACGCGCGGGTAGTCCTTGATATGAGAAAGCGACTGCGCAAGCCCGGCATCGGCATATTTAAAGTCGGTAAGCCACACATCGACCAGGTCGCCCAGCGCCGCCACGGCACTCGCGCGCTCGTAACCGCTCGTGTTGTAGACGATTGGGATGACCAGCCCGCGCGTCCGTGCCGCGGCAATCGCGGCAGGCAACAGGTGTGCATAGTGCGTCGCCGTCACCAAATTGATGTTGTTAGCACCCTGGTCCTGCAATTCCAGCATAATCTCGACCAGGCGCTCAGGCGAAATCTCAAGGCCAAAATTGCCGGTCGAGATCTCGTGGTTCTGACAGTAGATACATTTGAGCGAACAGCCGCTAAAGAAGATCGTGCCCGAACCGGCCTCGCCCGAGATAGGCGGTTCCTCCCACATATGAAGCGCGGCGCGGGCCACCTTGAGCGTGTCGTTAGCACCGCAGACGCCGTGCGCGCCCTCATCGCGCGCCGCACCGCAACGGCGCGGACACAAATGGCAGGCGGGCGAAAAAAGTTCGGTCAACGACGTCGGCATAAAACCATGCTCCAAAACAACGATTCAGCAGCTCAAACGTAAAGGGATCAACCCCACAGACGGCTCGAGCCCAAGGCGCCGTAATCGTCCGACACGATTTTTGTAATGTCAAGACTGGAATCGATAAAGTGCCGCTTTATGATGTAGGTATTCCGCCCCCCGCGAAGCAACTGGGTGAACCGTCGCGTTTATTTAGGGAGCCCACACAGTCGTACCTAGTACAGGTATCCTTCGTTGTTAAGGACGCTGGAACAGTCGATGAGGGCACCCACCTGTTTTAGGTGGGTTCATTTTCGTAACGTGGGGGGTGGTTTTCTTTTGCCGAAAATCACCATTACAGTCCATATGGATCCCCGCCGGCATCCCGACAAGCCATCGACAACATCCCAATATCTGGTAAGCGCGTGATTATCGCTGCGTGCAATTCCATGCACCCCCCTTGGTCGAGTATTATGGTTCGGCTATGCCCTTTGCGCATGGCGTTCTTCTGACCTTTTCCTTCGACGCTTGGCGGTTTTTAGATTCATGGCTTCATCCCCGAGCTACATACCGTACCTATGCGTGGCAGCGGCGGCCTTTATCACGACCTTCCTCGCGGTGCCCCTGGTCAAGCGCTTGGCAATTAAGCTCGATGCCGTCGACTATCCTTCTAAGCGCCGCATCAACACCAAGCCCATCCCACGTTTGGGCGGAGCGGCGGTGTTTTTGGGCCTGGTCGTTGCCTGCATTGTGCAAATCCTAGGCACCTGGTACCTAGGCTGGCCACCCGTCCTGGTGCCGCACCCGCGCCTTCACATTAGCTATCCCATGCTGGCGCTCTCCTTTACCGTCATCTTTGCGACCGGCGCTATCGACGACGTCTTCCAGCTCACGCCCAAGCAAAAGCTGGCCGGACAAGTCCTCGCCGCGCTTATCGCCTGTATCGGCGGCCTAAAAATCGGCGTCATCGTCAACCCGTTTGCCCCCGGCGAGATCATGCTCGGATGGCTCGCCTACCCCATCACCGTGATCTATCTGGTGGCATTCACCAACATCATTAACCTCATCGACGGCCTCGACGGCTTGGCCACGGGCATCTGCGGCATCGCGTCGTTCACCATGTTTTCGATGGCCGTTCTCTCGGGCCGCATCGACGCCGCCGCGCTCTCCATTGCGCTCTTTGGCGCCTGTCTGGCCTTTTTGCGCTACAACTTCAACCCCGCAAGCATCTTCTTGGGCGACTCGGGGTCGCTGCTTCTGGGCTTTGCGCTGGGCTCCATCTCGCTGCTCAACGTGAGCCGCACCGCCGCACTCACCTCGCTTATCATCCCGCTCATCGTTGCCGGCGTGCCCATCATCGACACGTTTAGCGCCATTGTGCGCCGCAAGCGCGCCCACATTAGCATCGGGCAGGCCGACAAGGGCCACATCCACCACCGCCTGATCCAAGAAGGCTACAACCAAAAACAGGCCGTGCTGCTCATCTATGCCTGGTGCATCATGCTTTCGGCCGGCGCCGCCGCGATTAACCAGGTCGAGGTGCCCATGCGCGTGCTCATCTATACCGTGCTCGCCATTGGCTCGGCTGCCTTCGCCAAGCACCTGCACCTGTTTGAACCCGTGCTGCGCCACCATTACAACAAGCGCACGCACGAGGACGAGCTGGTCACCCCCGACGACCCCGCTTTTAAGCAGGAGGAGCAGGCAGCCGAGGAGCGCAAAGAAGAGCGCCACCACAAGCTCTAGGGCAAGCTGCCGAGGATGTGCCAAGGCGTTGGCAGCCGTTCGCGCGAACGCCGCGGCGGACTTGAAAGCCGGCCCCTGGCAGTCCCTCACCCACTCACGCCCACCCCTCTCAATAAACACGCTATCATCAAAACCTGCGAACATACGTTAGGAGCAATCATGCCAAACGAGAACAGCTACGAAGTCGCGCTGCAAAAGAGCAACGCCATTCGCGAGGGCCTGGCCAATACGCCCGAGAAGTTCACCATGCTCACCGGTGATCGCCCCACCGGCCGTCTGCACCTGGGCCACTACTTCGGTACCCTCAAGGGCCGTGTTGAACTGCAGAACATGGGCGCCAAGACCAACGTGCTCATCGCCGACTACCAGGTCATCACTGACCGCGACACGACCGAACACATCCAGGACAACGTGTACAACATGGTCATGGACTACCTTGCCTGCGGTATCGACCCCGACAAGACCATGATCTACGCGCACTCCGCCGTGCCCGCCGCCAACCAGCTCATGCTGCCGTTCCTGTCGCTGGTGTCCGAGGCCGAGCTGGCGCGCAACCCCACGGTCAAGGCCGAGATGGAGGCCTCGGGCCACGAGCTCACCGGTCTTCTGCTCACCTACCCGGTACACCAGGCCTGCGACATCCTGTTCTGCAAGGGCAACGTGGTGCCCGTCGGTCGCGACCAGCTACCGCACATCGAGCTTACCCGCACCATCGCGCGCCGCTTTAACAACCGCTACGGCAAGGTGTTCCCCGAGGTCGACGCTCTACTGTCCGAGACCCCGCTGCTGCCGGGCCTGGACGGTCGCAAGATGAGCAAGAGCTACGGCAACGCCATCAATATTTCGATGACCGCCGAGGAGACGGCCAAGCGCATCAAGAAGAGCCAGACCGACTCCGAGCGCATGATCACGTTCGACCCCGAGAACCGCCCCGGCGTGTCTGGCCTGCTTTCGACCGCCGCCATCTGCACCGGTCGCTCCGAGGTCGAGATTGCCGAGGAGATCGGCATGGGCGGCTCCGGCCAGCTCAAGAAGTACGTGACCGAGGCCGTCA
>UQZC01000106.1 GCA_900545505.1 uncultured Collinsella sp. | reverse complement strand
CCGTACATGTACGGATGAATGTGGGAAGTGTTCGGATGAAGTTGATAATCAAGGCAGATTCGTGTCGTTCCGAAAAGACCGTGAACCTTTTGTGGGACACGCGGCGCCGTGGTACCATAGCCGAGTTTGTTGTCTTGGTCGGAAACCAAGACGCCTTATGCGCTGATCGGTAACCAGCGCCTGACCAATAAGGAGTCCTACCATGAAGCAGGGTATCCATCCCCAGTATGTCGAGTGCACGGTGACGTGCTCCTGCGGCAACACCTTCAAGACGCACGCTACCGTGTCCGAGATGAAGGTTGAGCTTTGCAACGAGTGCCACCCGTTCTACACCGGCCAGCAGAAGTTCGTCGACACCGGTGGACGCGTCCAGCGCTTCGCCGACAAGTTCGGTGGCGCCGCTGCCGCCCAGCTCAAGAAGGCCGAGGAGGCCAAAGCTGCCAAGGCCGCCAAGGCTGCTGAGGCCGAGGCCGCTCGCAAGGCCGCCGCTGAGGCTAAGGCTGCCGAGAAGGCCAAGCGTGCTGCTAAGTTTGCCGAGGAGGCTGCCAAGCAGGCCGCCGAGGCTCCCGCAGAGGCTCCCTGCAGCTTACAGGGGCTCACGGCGAGCTGGCCGCTGCCGAGGCCGAGACCACCGAGGCTGCTGAGTAAATAGCTCGCCGCGGAAACACTCGCATTCATGGCATGAGGGCCGTGCATCCATTTGGGTGCGCGGCCCTTTTTCTTTTTAAATTAGTGCAAACTAACCTGTCCCCATGGCACCACATGGCGGAGAGGCGGCGTTTGCCCAGATAGACCTGCCAAAATTAACCTGTCCCATTGTGGCAGGTTGGTCGTAGTTATTACGTGGCGGTCGAGCTCGACCGTATAGGCCGCGCCTTGTTTGGCTAAAGTACAATCATCTGTGTTTAACTCGTCCGCAGCTGCACGGCGTGGGCGATGGCCAAAAAGGAAAACCACATGGGATTCATGTCAAAGCTGCTGTCCTTTGGATCCGATAAGGACCTGAAGCGCTACTACAAGATCGTTGACCAGATCAACGGTCTTGAGCCCCAGTTTGAGAAGATGACCGAGGAGGAGCTCCGCGCCCAGACCGATAAGTTCCGTGAGCGCTACGCCAACGGCGAGTCGCTCGACGACATGCTTCCCGAGGCTTTTGCCACCGTGCGCGAGGCTTCCAAGCGCATCACGGGCATGCGCCACTTTGACGTACAGCTCATCGGCGCTATGGCGCTGCACGAGGGCCACATCGCCGAGATGAAGACCGGCGAGGGCAAGACGCTCGTCTCCACCTTGGCCGGCTACCTCAACGCTATCGCCGGCAAGGGCGTGCATGTCGTTACCGTCAACGATTACCTGGCAAAGCGCGACTCCGAGTGGATGGGCCGCATCTACAAGTACCTGGGAATGACCGTCGGTCTGCTCCAGAACAACATGCCGCTCGAGCTCAAGCGTCCGGCCTACCAGGCAGACGTCACCTACGGCACCAACTCCGAGTTCGGTTTCGACTACCTGCGCGACAACATGGTCACCCGCCCCGAGCAGCGCGTTCAGCGCGGCCATCATTACGCCATCGTCGACGAGGTCGACTCCATCCTGATCGATGAGGCCAGAACGCCGCTCATCATCTCGGGTGCCGGTACCAAGTCCGCCAGCACCTACAAGGACTTCGCGCGTGCCGTGCGCGGCCTGGAGCGCGGTGAGGACGTGTCGCACGACATGCTCACCGCCACCGAGGACGTTGAACCCACGGGCGACTACGTCATGGACGAGGCCAAGCACACCATCGCCGCCACCGAGCGCGGTCTTAAGAAAATCGAGCGCCGCCTGGGTATCGATGACATCTATGCCGATCTCTCCGGCCAGCTGGTCAACCACCTGCAGCAAGCGCTGAAGGCCCAGTACATGTTCCACCGCGATAAGCAGTACGTGGTCACCAACGGCGAGGTCAAGATCGTCGACGAGTTCACCGGCCGCATTATGGAAGGCCGCCGTTACTCCGAGGGCCTGCACCAGGCCATTGAGGCCAAAGAGGGCGTGCTCGTACGCGAGGAGAACCAGACACTTGCCACCATCACCCTGCAGAACTACTTCCGTCTGTATGACAAGCTCTCCGGCATGACCGGCACGGCACTTACCGAGGATGCTGAGTTCCGCGAGATCTACAAGCTGCCCGTCGAGGTCATCCCCTCCAACAAGCCAGTGCAGCGCGTGGACCACGAGGACCTGGTGTACCGCACCATTCAGGCTAAATACAACGCCGTTGCCGACGACGTTGAGCGTCGTCACGCCAAGGGCCAACCGGTCCTGGTGGGCACCGTCTCCATCGAGAGCTCCGAGAAGCTGTCCGCCGCCCTTACCAAGCGCGGCATCGCACACGAGGTCCTCAACGCCAAGCACCATGAACGCGAGGCCCACATCGTGGCCCAGGCCGGACGCTACGGCGCCGTGACCATCGCCACCAACATGGCCGGTCGTGGTACCGACATCCTGCTGGGCGGCAACCCCGACGAGCTGGTGCGCGAGCGCCTTGAGTACGAGGGCCTGACCATGGAGGACGTGACGCCCGAGCAGCTCGAGCAGTTTAACGCCGAGGCCAAGGAGACCTGCAAGGCCGAGCGCGAGCGCGTGCTTGCCGCCGGCGGCCTGACCGTTATCGGCACCGAGCGCCACGAGTCCCGTCGTATCGATAACCAGCTGCGCGGCCGCTCCGGTCGTCAGGGCGATCCGGGCGAGACCCAGTTCTACCTGTCGCTCGAGGACGACCTCATGCGCCTGTTCGGCGGCGACAAGATGGACCGCGTCTCCAAGATGATGGTCACGGCCGACATGGGCGACGACATGCCCATTCAGCACAAGATCATCTCCAAGGCCGTCGAGAGCGCCCAGCACAAGGTCGAGAGCATCAACTTCTCCATGCGTAAGAGCGTCCTTGAGTACGACGACGTCATGAACAAGCAGCGCCAGGTCATCTACGCCGAGCGCAATAAGATTCTGGACGGCAAGGACCTGACCGACCACATCACCGAGGTCATGCACGATACCGTGTACCGCTGCGTGCAGGAGTTCTGCACCAAGGACAGCCACGATGGCGAGCGCGACCTGGAGGGCCTGCGCAAGTGGGTTGTGGAGCTCACCGGCCACATCGATACGCCGAAGTTCCCCGACGAGGATTATGAGGCCCTGGCTGCCGATGTCCTGGCTTACGTAGAGAAGTGCTACAACATGAAGGCCGAGCGCTTGGGCGAGGACCTGATGCGCGAGCTCAACACCCAGGTCATGCTGCGCGTCATCGATACCCGCTGGATGAACTACCTGCAGGAGATGGACTACCTCAAGACCGGCATCGGCCTGCGCGGCTTTGGCCAGCGCGACCCGCTGGTTGAGTACAAGACCGAGGCCTACGGCGCGTTCCAGATACTCGTCGATACCATGTATGAGGATTACCTGCGCACGGTTCTGCGCATCGAGATCAAGGCTGCCCCGCGTGCCGTGGAGCACAAGGAGGGGCCCGCGCTCGAGGGCGCGCGCTTCTCCGGTCCTGCCGAGGTCGATGGTGACAACGGCGACTCGGTGCTGCGTAAGCAGGTGCAGGCCCGCACGGCTGTCCAGGGTGGTCCGGCTGCCGTCAACAACGGTGGCAAGGTGACCACCTATCGCAAGTCCGAGAGCGACGATCCGTATGTCAACGTGGGCCGCAACGACCCGTGCCCCTGCGGTAGCGGCAAGAAGTTTAAGTACTGCCACGGCAGGAATCGTTAATGGCTGAGGCTTTAGAGGTAACGCCCGCCGAGCTGGACGCGTTCGCGGACCGGCTCGGCGAGGTCGAGTCGTATCTCCATTTGGACGAAAAGCGCACGCGCGTGACCGAGCTCGAGGCTAAAAGCGTGGCCCCCGGCTTTTGGGATGACGCCGACGCCGCCCGTGCCACCATGGAGGAGATCGCTCGCACCAAGGAAGATATCGCTGCCGTGGACACCGCGCGCGGCGAGCTTTCCGATGCCCGCGTCGCGCTGGAGCTTGCCGAGGAGATGGGGGATGACCCCGACGCCGCCGCCCTTCGCGAGGAGGCTACAGCCACGGCTGAGCGCCTGGCCCGTGTCATCGATGAGCTTGAGCTTTCGAGCTGGTTTACCGGTGAGTTCGATCACGGCGATGCCATTGTGACCATCAAGCCCGGACAGGGTGGCCTGGAGGCCCAGGACTGGACCTTCATGCTCTTTAAGATGTACATGAAGTACTGCCAGCGTCGCGGCTGGAGGGTCACCATCAACGACTGTCCCGCAGCCGAGGTCATCGGCATCGACCGCGCGACCTTTACCGTCGAGGGCAAGGACGCATTTGGCATGCTGCGCGCCGAGGCCGGCGTCCACCGCTTGGTTCGCATTAGCCCCACCGACGACAAGAAGCGCCGCCAGACCACGTTTGCCGGCGTCGAGGTCATCCCCGTGCTACCCGATGATATCGACATCGAGATCAGTCCCGATGACATCCGCGTGGACGTGTACCACGCGAGCGGCCCGGGCGGTCAGGGCGTCAACACCACCGACTCCGCCGTGCGCGTGACGCATTTCCCCAGCGGCATTGTGGTTACCTGCCAAAACGAGCGCAGCCAGATTCAGAACAAGGCCGCGTGCATGCAGATCCTCAAGGCTCGCTTGTACGAGATTGAGCTCGAGAAGCGCGCCGAGGCGCTCGATGAGATTCGTGGACCCAAGACCACGATCGGTTTTGGCAACCAGATTCGCAGCTACGTGCTCTACCCGTATCAGATGGTTAAGGACCTGCGCACGGGCGTTGAGACCAGCAACGTCGAGGCAGTTCTTGACGATGGCGATTTGGATCCGTTTGTTATTGGCTACCATCGCTGGGCTACCGGCAACGCCGATGCAGAAGGCTCGGAGGTCTAAAACATCGGGCGGCTTCAAGCCGATGCCAAGCCCAACGGTTGGACGGGTTTGTATCCAGAATAAACCCTGCGCAGGGGTGGTTTTTGTCCGGCGAATCGGTAGAATCGAATACAAGAAGAAGTTCAAAGCGCATCCGTTTGGGTGCGCTTTTTTGAGGGAGGCAGCATGGCATATCGTCTGGACATCAAGCGCATTCTTTCGATGAACTTCTTTCACGACCTGCCCCAGATCATGTTGGGGTGTGCCTTGGCCGCCATCGCGACCGACTTGTTTTTGATTCCCAACGGTCTTGCCGCCGGTGGCGTTACGGGCCTTGCGACTATTATCCAGGCGGTCGGCGCGGCTCGAGGCGTGTCGCTTCCCGTCGGTATCCAGACCATTGTGATGAATGCCTTGCTGCTGCTGGTCGTTATGCGCGAGGGCGGCATGTTCTACGTGGTGCAGACCGCGACGGGCTTTGTGCTGTTGGGCTTCTTTACCGATCTGTTCGCCCCGTTTGTAGCACCTCTGGCGGATGCGGACCTGATGCTCCCTGCTATGTGGGGCGGCATTATTACGGGCATCGGTTACGGCATGGTGTTGCGCGCCGGCGCCAACACCGGCGGCTCGGGCACGGATGGGCCAAAAATCTCCCGGCCTTAAACTT
>UQZC01000105.1 GCA_900545505.1 uncultured Collinsella sp. | reverse complement strand
ACCTCAACGGCATTCGCGCGCTGCCGATGCGCCTTCTTGGCGCCGAGCTCGGGATGACCGTAGAAGTGTCCGCTACCGGCATGGTCGACCGTGAAGCACTCGGGCTTGGACACATCGTGCAAAAACGCCGCCCACATAAGGCTCGACGAGGGCGCGACGCCGTCACACAGCGCGAGCTCCCCCGCCACCGTCAGCACACGGGCGATATGCACGTAGACGTTAAACGCATGATAGACACTGCGCTGATCAAACCCGCGACCCGCTGCCAACTCGGGCACAGCGGCACAGATGAGCTCGGGATAGCGAAGCATCGCGTCTCCCCCATGACCGGTCGAAAGAATGCCCTCGAGCTCAATACCCACACGCTCACGCGCCACGGCATCGAGCAGCGGCGCGCACTCGGCAAGCGCACGCTTGGTCTCGGGCTCAATCATAAAGTCCAGACGGCAGGCAAAGCGCACCGCACGCAGCATGCGCAGGGCGTCCTCGTTAAAGCGACGCTTGGGATCGCCGACAGCGCGAATCAGCTTGCGCTCCAAGTCACCCTGGCCGTCGTAGCGGTCGACAAGCCCGCGCTCGGGATGCCAGGCCATGGCATTGACGGTAAAGTCGCGGCGCGCCAGATCGTCCTCGAGCGAGGCGGCACGCTCCACACTCTGGGGATGACGACCATCGGTGTAAAAGCCATCCAGACGGTACGTGGTGACCTCGATACGCTCGCCATCGGAAATAGCCGTGATTCCGCCAAATTTAATGCCCGACTGCACAACCGCGATGCCGGCGGCCTCGAGCGCCGCTTTGGACTCCTGCCACAGGCCGCTTCAGCACATATCAACATCGTGGCTGGGGTACCCCATCAGGGCGTCGCGCACCCAACCGCCCACGTACCAAGCCTCAAGACCAGCCGCCTCAAGCGCGCGCAGGACGCGCAGGGACGCATCGGACGGTTGCGTACCGTTGAGCGAAACATTGCACATGCCTATGGCCTCCTGCGACTATCAAATTGGCTATCGATTGCGTCTGCAAGAAGTCTAGCAAGAAACAGCCTCCACTGCACACGCAAGTCCGATAAACAAAAACGCATCCGTCCTAGTCTAAGACGGATGCGAAATAATCAAACTATTCAGACAAGGTGCCGGAACTAGCAGACCTGGCGAACCTCGATGTGCTTCTTATATTCGTCCACCTTGGCAAAATCACCCAGACCGGGGCACTCGACCACGTTGGCGCCAGTGGCCATCGAAAGGCGCAGGGCGTCCTCGACGCGCTCGGGGGCGTCGTGCCACACGGACAGGAAGGCAGCGAGCGAGGAATCGCCGGCGCACACCGTCGACAGCAGCTTGACGTCGAAGGTGCGGTTGGCAAACCAGATATGCTCGCCGTTGGAGAAGTACGCACCGGCGCCACCAAGGGTCAGCAGCACGTTCTTGGCGCCCTTGGCGTGCAGCTCGGCCATAGCGCCCTTGACGGACTCGTCGTCGCCACCGCTCACCTTGATGCCAAAGATGTCAAGCAGCTCGTCGTCATTGGGCTTGATCAGCAGTGGCTCCAGAGCAATGAGGTCTGCCAGCTGATGGCTCGAGATGTCGAGGACGAACTCGGCCCCCTTGGCCTTGACACGGCGCAGGACCTCGGCCAAGAAGCCCTGGGAGGTGTGGGGAGGCAGCGAGCCGCTGATGACCAGGCAGGTCATGTCATCGAGCGAATCGATAAGTTCAAACATCTCCTGCTCGTTGGCCTCATTGATGGCGGGACCGGCATTGACCATGTTGTACTCGGTGTCGGGACCGGCGTTGAGGAACACATTGACGCGCGTAATACCGTCGGTCCACACGGGCTTGACGGGCACGCCCAGGGCCTCGGCGCCCTTAACGATAAACTCACCCGAGAAGCCGGCGAAGAAACCCAGGATCGTGGTGTCGACACCATAGTGGTCAAGCGTAAACGAGACGTTGAGGCCCTTGCCGTTGGGCGTGTAGACGGCATTGCGGGTACGCGTGACGGTATTGGCAGTAAGGCCGTCGCAGGCGATGTTGTAGTCAATGGCGGGATTTGCAGTGAGCGTGTAAATCATGAATGTTCCTTTCACGAAGCAACGTGTTAATGAAAGTATATTCCACGCATCGGTAAAAGGCTAGGACAACTCGGCGAACGGTGTGGAAGCGATGAAGTACGGCGGGACACCTCTCCCCCGCGGCGGAACAAAAAGGCGCCCCAGCCGAAACCGGGGCGCCACATGCGCACGAATATGTCGCGTTTCGATTACTGACGATCGAGCTTGCGGACAGCAACGCGCTTGCTGTACTCGTCGACGTGACCGAAGTCGCCGATGCCGACGGACTCGGCAACGTTGGCGCCGGTGGCCATAGCGAGCTTCATGGCCTCCTCGACGTTGTCGCGATCCCTGTACCACTTGTGCAGGAACGCAGCGAGGGTGCAGTCGCCGGCGCAGACAGAAGAAACCAGCTTGATGTTGAACTCACGCTTGGCGTACCAGATGTCCTCGCCGTTGGAGAAGTAAGCGTCGCCGCGGCTACCACGGGTGAGCAGCACGTTCTGAACGCCAGCGTCGTGAGCCATCTTCATGGCAACGCGGACCTCGTCGTCGGTGTCGACCGGCACGCCGAAGATGGCCTTCATCTCGTGATGGTTCGGCTTGATGAGCAGAGGCTTCTTGTGAGCGAGCTCCTTGAGCTTGTCGGAGGACAGGTCCAGGACGACGTCGGCGCCACGAGCCTGAGCGTGCTCCATGACCTGAGCCAGGAAGTCGGGCGTAGCTTTGGGAGGCACGGAGCCGGAGACGATCAGGCACTCGAGATCGCCCGCGGTGTCCAGGATGTTGTAGAGCTCCTCCTGGTGCTGCGGCGTGATCGGGGCGCCGGGGTTCAGGATGCCGTACTCGTGCTGGCCATCGTTGACGTAGGTGTTAATGCGCGTGATACCGTCGGTCCAGACCGGGCGGCAGAGGCAACCCAGGTTCATGACCTCCTCGACGATGAACTTGCCCGTGAAGCCAGCGAAGAAGCCGAGCGCGACGGTGTCGACGCCCATCTTCTTAAAGGCGAAGGACACGTCGAGGCCCTTGCCGTTAGCCGTGTAGCTGGCCGAACCGGTGCGGACGTTCTCGTCGGGCTCGAGCGGAGAGCTCGAAACCGTCATGTCGACAGCCGGGTTAGCGGTTAGCGTGTAGAACATTTACAGTACCCCCTGTATATGTGAGGGCCGCGTGGCCGGCCCATTCCAACCACGCGGTTACCTCTGATACCAAATTAGCGAGCTGCGGACTCGAGCAGTGCCTTGACCTCGGCGGCGGTGTTGCAGGCGAGCGCCTTCTCGGCGAGCTCGTCGCACTCGGCCTTGGTCCACTGGCTGATGGTCTTACGGGCGCGCAGGATCGACGGAGCACTCATCGAGAACTCCTCCAGGCCCCAGCTGATCAGCAGCGGCTCGAGCAGCGGATCGGCAGCGGCCTCGCCGCACATACCGACCATGATGCCGGCCTTCACGCCGCTCTCGATGATGTTCTTGAGCGAGCGGAGCACGGCAGGATAGTAAACCTGGTACAGGTTGGAGATGGTGTCGTTGCCACGGTCGGCGCACATGGTGTAGCCGATCAGGTCGTTGGTGCCGATGGAGAAGAAGTCGGCGACCTCGGCAAGACGGTCTGCGAGCAGCGAAGCGGCGGGCGTCTCGACCATGATGCCGACCTCGATGTTCTCGTTGAACTTGCGCCCCTCTTCGGTCAGCTCGGCCTTGCACTGCTCGACGAGCTCCTTGACAGCCAAGACCTCCTCGACGCAGGTGACGAGCGGGATCATGATCTTGACGTCACCGAAGGCGCTAGCGCGCAGCAGAGCGCGGAGCTGGACCTTGTACTGGTCGGGATTGGCCAAGCAGTAACGCACGGCGCGGAAGCCCATGAAGGGGTTGTCTTCCTTGACCATATGCAGATACGGAATCTCCTTGTCGCCACCCACATCGAGCGTGCGGATGATGACCGGAGCACCCTTGAGCGCGCTGGCGACCTTACGGTAGGCGTTGAACTGCTCCTCCTCAGAAGGAAGCTCAGCAGAGTCCATGAACAGGAACTCGGAGCGGAACAGACCGATAGCCTCGGCGTCGTGATCGAGCGCGTTGGGCACGTCATCGGGGTTACCGATGTTGCAGGCGATGATCTTCTTGATGCCATCAGCAGTCACGGACGGCTTGCCACGGAAGGCCTCGAGGGCTGCCTTCTCGGCAGCGAAGGCCTCGGCCTTGGCGGTGTAGGCAGCGAGCGTCTCCTCGTCGGGATCGGCCTCGACGATACCCTTGCCGCCGTCGACGACAACGGTCATGCCGTTGCGCAGTGCGGTGCAGCTGTTGGAGACCGAAAGGACAGCTGGGATCTCGAGGGCGCGCGCAATGATCGCGGAGTGCGACGTGCGGCCACCGGTCTCGGTGACGATACCGGCAACGTGGGCCTTATCGATCGTGGCGGTCATGGACGGCGTGAGGTCGTGCACGACAACGACAGTGTTCTCGGGCAGGACGGAGAGGTCGACGACCTCCTTGCCCAGCAGCTCGGCCAGAATACCGGTGCGGATGTCGGCGATGTCAGCCGCGCGAAGACGGAACATCTCGTCGTCCATGGACAGGAACATGTTCTCGAACATGGTCGAGGTGTCCATGAGCGCCTGCTCGGCGCAGGTACCGCCGTCAATGGCGGCGTTGATGGCGTCGGTCATACCCGGATCCTGAGCCAGAACAATGTGTCCGCTCATGATCTCGGCCTCGGCCTCGCCCACCGTCTCCTTCATGTGGTCGGCCTGAGCCTGGGTCTTCTCGCAGAAGACCGAAAGAGCGGACTGATAGCGCTCCTTCTCTGCTGCCGAATCAGCAACCTCGTGCGGCTCAAACGTCAAGTCGGGATCGACGGCGACCATGACGGTGCCGATACCGATGCCCTCGGAAGCGTTGACTCCCTGATACATTCCCATTCCTCTCTCCGTGTCATGTGATAAAGCGTTTTGCCATATCCATGACAAAAGAGCGCAGTTACCTTACAACAGGTCACTGCGCCCCCAAATATGAACTTAGTTGTTCAACATGCGACCCGTTTGAGTTCTACTCGCCAAGACCGCTCTTGATGAGCTCGATGGCAGCAGCCAGAGCCTCGGCCTCGTCGGCGCCGTCGCACTTGACCTCGACCTCGGTACCGCAGGGGATACCAGCAGCCATGAGGGCCATCGGGGACTTGCCGTTGACCTCCTTCTCGGGGGTGACGACCGTCACGTCACAGGCGTACTTGCCCATGGTGGAGGCGAACAGACCAGCCGGACGCATGTGCAGACCCTGAGGATTAACGAGGGTAGCCTTCTCAGAAACCATAATTGACTCCTTTTTGTGTTTAACCCCTGTCATGCATGTGGCAGGAGTCAGATTCACGACGTTCTTTATATTAACTCACATCAAACGGTTTTTCATTATGTTTCAGACGAATTATTGGACAGATGTGTTTGTCGTCCGCTTGCTCGCCCACAGGGGCCCGTGCGCGGCCTGTGAGATTTCCTGCTCTACAGTCCTGCTCGCACGAAGAGCACATTAAGTGCTCTTCGGCTCGTGCGGAACTCGCGATAAATCTCACAGGCCGCGCACGGGCCCCTGTGGGCGAGCAAGCTGCGGAAACTCGGTCGGTCCAGAGCAATATCGTGCAAACGGAAATCTGGCTGATGATCTGTTCGCGACAAAGACTCGATAGGTAGCCCCCTCTATGCCCTTTTGTAAGTTGCGG
>UQZC01000104.1 GCA_900545505.1 uncultured Collinsella sp. | reverse complement strand
CTCGGCCTCAGTCTCCTCGGCAGCGCCTTCGCCCTCGGCGGCAGCCTCGCTCGCGGCCTTCTCGGCAGCAAGGCGGGCACGGCGCTCGGCAAAGGTCTCCTTCTTGGCGGGCGCTGCCGTCTCGGCGGCATCCTCGTCCGCATCGGAATCGTCATCGACGGCAGTCTTCTTGGGCTTGACCGGCGCCGACGCGGCCTCACTTACCGGATCAATAATCTCGGACTGAACAACGGCCGTCATCTTTTCCTGCGTCTCGCGGAACTGACGGATGGCACGGCCGATCGTGCGGCCCATCTGCGGGAGCTTATCCGGGCCAAACAGCAAAAAGCCGAAGACCACGATGATCGCGAGCTCACCCTCTCCAATACCAAACACACATACCTCCAAGGCTCGATGTGAGTCGAGCCCGCACCGCGCCATTCGGCCGGAACTCGTCTATTCATTCGGTCAAGTATAGCGCCCGGACGCCAAAACGTCCGAGCGCATCACAAACATATGCCAAACGGCACGCCCTTTTGGGGACAAAGATTATGCAGCGGTGATCGAAATCTCCTGGTCGACACCCAACAGCTGAACCACGCGCATCACCGGGGGCTGCACATTGGTGCAGCTAAAGCGCTTGCCGTGGTCGACCGCGTGGTGCGCGGCGCCCACGAGCACGCCAATGCCCGTCGAATCGATGTAGCTCACCTGGGCAAAATCGAGCTCAACGGCCTCAGTGGGCTGCTCGAGCGCCACGTCGATGGCATTGCGCAGGCTATCGGCGTTAGAGATATCGATCTCGCCGGTTACCTTAATGGTGTAGAGCTCTGGCGTGGGGTTGGTGGAAATACCCAAATCCATGTATACGCTCCTTTACGTATCGAAAGTGCGGATAGTACGGGAAGCCGCGCGTTAGGCGCGCTCGGCACGCGCAAGCTCGGCAGCGACGAGCTTAACGGCCAGCACCAGCACATCGAGCGCGGCCTCCAGGTCCTCGACCGTGGGATAGCTCGGCGCAATGCGGATGTTGGTGTCGCGCGGGTCCTTGCCATAGGGCCAGGTAGCACCGGCCGGCGTGAGCTTGACGCCCAGGTCGGCGCAAAGCGCGGCGACCTTCTGGGCCGAGCCCTCGGGACCATCGAAGCTTACAAAGTAGCCGCCGCGGGGGTGCGTCCAGGTGGCGCAGCCCGTGTCGCCCAAGCCCTCGGTGAGCTTGCGCTCAACGGCCTCAAAGCGCGGGCGCAAAAACTCGGCATGCTTTTTCATGTGCTCCTTGACCGCCTCGATGGTGGGAAGGAAGCGCACGTGACGCAGCTGGTTGAGCTTGTCGGCGCTGATGAGACCAGCCTTCAGGCGCTTGGAGAACTCGGCGATGACCGCGGGGCTCGCACCGATAAAGCCGATACCGGCACCCGGGAAAGTGATCTTGGACGTCGAGGCGAATGCCACCACGCGGTCCTCGGTGCCCGCCGTGCGGGCGAGGTCGAAGATGTTGGCGAGCTCGTCGGTCTCGTCGTACAGGTCGTGCACGCAGTAGGCGTTGTCCCAGAAGATGCGGAAATCAGGCGCGGCCGTGGGCATCTCGACCAGGCGGCGCACGGTGTCCTCGCTAAAGGTGATACCCGTGGGGTTGGAATACTTGGGCACGCACCAGATGCCCTTGATGGAATCGTCGGCGGCAACGAGGCGCTCGATCTCGTCCATATCGGGGCCGTTGTCGGTCATCGCGACGGGGACGTTCTCGATGCCCAAGTCGGCGGTGATGCCAAAGTGGCGATCGTAGCCGGGAACCGGGCACAGGAACTTGACCTTCTTGCCGTCGTGCGCTGCCTCGTAAGCCTCCCAGGGCTCGCTGCCGCACGAGCCGCAACGCCAGAACATGCCGGCGATATCGTGCTCGATCAGCAGGCTCGACGAGCCCAGCACGAGCGTCTGCTCGGCGGGGCAACCCAGGAACTCCCCCGCTAGCTTGCGTGCCGAGGGAATGCCCTCAAAACAGCCGTAGTTGGAACAGTCGACGTTGCCGTCGTGCAGATCGGCATCGGCATTGAGGATATCGAGCATGGGTCGAGAGATGTCCACCTGGGAGGGCGACGGCTTGCCGCGGGCCATGTCGAGCGCCAGGCCCTTGGCCTTGACCTCGGCGACCTCGGCCTTGAGCGCCTCGATGGCGGCATCGAGTTCGGTGGTTTCCATCTTCTGGTAGATCGTCTGCATGGGTGCGACCTTTCACGAAGCGGTACGTTGCAATTCTTCTAAGTATAGACCGCCACCGTCGCAACGTTATGAAGCCGTGATAGATTAAGTCCATCGCAATGAATTACGAATCGCCGCGCATGCCGGCGTGGAGCGCTCAAGGAGGCACTATGGAGTACGGATCGTTCCAGGCCGAGGAATTCGGCGACCTTCAGCGCCTGGTCGACGGACTGTTTTACGACCGCCACGCCATCGACCGCCTGGATCTGATCGTACAGGCCGAAATCTTGGACCTGGCACCCGATCTCATGGAAATCGTGAACCTTTTGCCGCCCGGCTATTACGACCGCCAGTCACTTTGCGACCAGCTCAACTCCGCCTTGGCCGCCCACGGCTGGGGCGCCGTCTACGGCACCGTGGAATAAACCTAGTCATTGGGGCCTGTGGCCAAAAAATAGCAAATATGAGTACTGTTACTTTTTTAGTGACAGCGATTTTGAATTAAAAAGGCCTGTCTTGGCCTTTTGTGTCCGGTTTTGGAAGGATGCGTCGTCATTTTTCGTCCAGCCACGCAATCGTTAATGCACAGACAGAATAGATTTGTACATTATTTTTCGCGCCTAAAATGAAACGCCGTTTGTGACAGTACTCACAAACGGCGTTTTTTGGCCACTGGGGTGTCCGGCAGGTGGCAAGTACCACTCAAAACCGCATTTCACACGCGCTCGAGCAGGCTCTGGCGTCTGTTTCTACGCGCCTACTCGTCCTTGGGCGCGGGGTGCTTGCAGATCACACTCATGTAGATCATGCCAAGTACGGCCGCGGTGACAGAGCCGGCGAGAATAGCGGCCTTGGCGGCCAGAACCTCAAACTCAGCCGTCGGGAAGGCAAGGCCGCTGATGAGAATCGACATGGTAAAGCCGATGCCGCCCAGAATACCCACACCGGCAATCATGTGCCAGTTGACATTGCGCGGCAGCTCGCAGGCCTTGAGCTTGACCAAGGCGAACGTCATGCCAAAGATACCGATCGGCTTGCCCAGCAGCATGCCAAAGTACACGCCGAGCGTCACCGGGTCGGTGAGTAGCGTGCTCATGTCCACGCCCACTAGGCGAACCTGTGCGTTCACGAACGCAAAGATCGGCAGAATCACAAAGTTAACCGGCGTGGAGATCAGACGCTCCATGCGGATGAGCGGCGGGGTCACGCGGTGCATGACGCGCTCGACCTTGGTGGTCGAGACGGTAAAGTCATGCTGGCCCAGGATGTGTGCCTCGTCGTCGTAGCGGTCATCGAGCAGCGGCAGGCACTCGCCCAACCAATCGGTGAGGCTATCGAGCTTGACGCCGCACTTGGCCGGGATGGTGAAGGCCAGGATGACGCCGGCAAGCGTAGCGTGCACGCCGCTCTTGAACATGCAGAACCACAGCAGCAGGCCCAGCACCGAGTACGGGGCAAGGCGGTAATGCTGCGTCTTGTTGAGCCACACGAGCGCGCAGGTCACAAGCGCGGCGGCGCCCAACCAAAACGGATTGGGGCTCTGACCGTAGAAGATGGCGATGGCGGCGATGGAGATGAGGTCGTCGGCGATGGCGAGCGTCGAGAAGAACACACGCACGCCGTTGGGCACGCGATTGCCCAAAAGCGACAGCACGCCCAGCGCAAAGGCAATATCGGTTGCCATGGGAATGGCCCAGCCGTTGTGCGCGCCGGCATGGTTAAAGATCAGGTAGATGCAGGCGGGAACGACGACGCCGCCCACGGCCGCCAGCATGGGAAGCATGGCCTGGCGCGGGTTTTTGAGCTCGCCGACCGTCATCTCATACTTGAGCTCAATGCCCACCAACAAAAAGAAGATCGCCATGAGGAAGTCGTTGACGAAAAGCTCAACGGTGAGACCGGCCGTAAGGTTGCCCAGACCCACATACAGCGGGGTCTCCAAAAAGTGATGGATGGCCTCGTAGGCATCGGTGTTGGCGCAAATGACGGCGGCGATGGCGGCGAAGACCATGACGGCGGCGGAAATCGTGCCGTTCTCGGTGATGCGCTCCCAAATGTCGTGGCGCTCAAAACGCTTGCGCTCACGAACGTTAAACAGCTGCTCGGGTGCTGCCATGGGCGGCTCCTTTCACGGGAAAGCTCCCGTCTTAAAAAAGCACGGCCCGCCCAAGTGGCGGTGCCGCGCTCTAACGTATTACGCTTGCATCTAGCCTACCCTGCACGACAGGCACGCAGGCGTGGCCGAAAAGCGGAACCACAGGTTGAACATTATTTGCTCAACGGCACGGGCGCGCCTATCCAAGAGACGACGCGGCGCCGTGCACAAAAAACGACCGGAGCGCGGGGCTTCCGCGATCCGGTCGTGGCGTTTGGTCAACTAAACCTAGCAGGCGGCCATGATGGGGGCAGCGACCTGCTTCTTACGGGAGAGGACGCCCGGCATCCAGACGCCGTCGTGCTCGTCGGCAATGCCCAGGCCCTTCTGAGCAGCCTCGGTCTCGCCCTCGAGCAGGACCTGCGAGCCCTCCTCCATGATGTCAGTGATGCACAGGACGATGCCGTCGGCACCCTTCTCGGCGGCGTAGGCGCGCATGGCCTCGCGAATCTCGTCGATCATGCCGAGTGCGCGAGTCTTGTCGACAGTCTCGTACTGGCCGATGAGCAGCTTCTTGCCGGCAGGCTCGAACATCTTGATGTCGTTGCCGACCATCTCGGCTGCGGTGAAGGAGCCGGACGGACGGGTGAGGAAGACTTCCATGCCAAACTTGACCGGGTCGACGCCCACCTGCTCGCCGAGCTTGGCGGCGACGGCGCGGTCGACATCGGTGGTGGTGGGGCTCTTGAGCATGAGCGTGTCGGTCATCATGGCCGAGAGCAGCAGCTTGGCCTGGACGTCGGAAAGCTCAACGCCGAGCACGCCGGCGAGCTTGGTGACGATGGTGCAGCTGGAGCCCCAGGGCAGGCAGATGTAGTGCAGCGGGCCGGCGGTCTCGAAGTCGCCGATGCGGTGATGATCGACAACGCCAAAGACCGTGGCGTCCTTAAGGCCGGCGACGGACTGGGCAGACTCGTTGTGGTCGGTGAGGACGACGAGCTGACCGGCCTCGACGGACTCGATCACGCGGGGCTCGGCGATGCCGGCGTCGGCGAGCAGCTTGGCGGACTCGGCCGGAAGCTGACCAAGGGCGCAGGCCTCGTAGGTGTTGCCGGCATACTCAACCTGGTTGAGCAGCTGGGACAGGACGACGGCGCTCATGATGGCGTCGTTATCGGGGTTCTGGTGACCAAAGACAAGAACGTTTGCCATGGATATCCTCCACTTGATATGTGTACTTGGACGTAGCTATGGTAGCACGCTGGCGCCGAACCTTATGAGACGGAAGGGGCACGGCGCGATTTGGGGTGAGCCTGGGGAGGGGCGAAGTCTGTCCCCTTGTACCACCCGCCCTCCTGTACCGACTATTTGCCGGCGGCGCGCAGGGCTACGTAGGCGGCACCGATGATACCGGCGTCGTTTCCGAGCGAAGCGACCTTAATGGGCGTCTCGCGCGAGGCGGAAAGCGCGTACTGCTTAAAGTGCTCGCGAACCTTGTCGAGGTAGACATCGGCCGAGGCGGAGGCGCCGCCGCC
>UQZC01000103.1 GCA_900545505.1 uncultured Collinsella sp. | reverse complement strand
ATGCTCGAGTCGAATTCGCTTGCCGGGATCACACGGTAGCCGTGGCGCAGGAGCAGGTCGACGAAAACACCGTTGCCCGGAGTGAGCGTGCCGCTGAAGGTTCCGTCGTAGATACGGCCCGCGCCGCACGAGGGACTACGGTCCTGCAGGATGCACGCAGCGATCTGGGACGGCCCGCCCGCCTGCTCGCACATATCGAGCGCGCGCTCGGCACCCAGGCGAAACTCGCGATCGACTGAGGTGCCCTCGCAGGTACGGACCTCGCCGTTCACAATCTCGGACGGCTTGCGCGGCGTGGGCAGGCCCCCAAAGACCTCAGGGCACACCAAGAGGACCTCAGTCCCTGTACGCTCGCAGGCCTCGACCAGCTCGCGATGGTAATTGTCGAGCCCGTTATACTTGCAGCTCTCGCCCATCAAGCAGGCACTTACCACGATCTTCATATACAACTCTCCCCACGCAAAACGCCCCATTTGAGATAAACACTCAAATGGGGCGATTGACACTGCGTAACCAGCCTTACTGCTGCTTTGGCATCAGCGGATTCTCACGCGTGAGGAGATTCATAAACTCCTCGCCCGTAATCGTCTCCTTCTTGTACAGATAACGAGCCAGCTCATGGAGCTTGAACTTGTTCTCCTTCAGGATCTGCAGGGCGCGATCGTGCGCATCCTCGATCAGCTTGGCAACAATCGCGTCCACGCGCTCGGCCGTACCGGGGGCGCAGGTGAGCGACGTGTCCTGATTGAGGTACGCATTCTGAACGGTACCGAGCGCCATCATGCCAAACTCGTCGGACATGCCAAAGCGCGTCACCATGTTACGGGCGAGCTTGGTGGCCTGCTCGATATCGTTGGCGGCGCCGGTCGTCATCTCGCCAAAGATGAGCTCCTCGGCTGCACGGCCACCGCAATAGACGGCGAGCTTGTCCAGGACCTCCTGGCGTGTGGTCAGGAAGCGCTCGTCCTCCTCAACCTGCATGGTGTAGCCCAGAGCACCGCTCGTGCGCGGCACGATGGTGATCTTGGTGACCGGCGCAGAACCCTTCTGGCGAGCGGCAACAATAGCATGGCCGATCTCGTGGTACGAAACCACCTGCTTCTCGTGGTCGGACAGCACCGTCGACTTGCGCTGCTGACCAGCGATGACGACCTCCACCGACTCCTCAAAATCGTCCTGCGTGGCGCGCTTGCGACCCTCGCGGACGGCACGCAGGGCGCCCTCGTTGATGATGTTGGCCAGGTCGGCACCCGAGGCACCGGGCGTGGCGCGGGCAATCGCGGTCAGGTCAATCGGCGGCTGCGTCTTCACGCTCTTTGCATGCAGCTCAAGGATGTTCTTGCGACCGGTCAGGTCGGGCAGCTCAACGGGAATGCGGCGATCAAAACGACCGGGGCGCAACAGGGCCGGGTCAAGGCTGTCGGGACGGTTGGTTGCGGCAAGAACAACAATACCCTTGTGGTTATCGAAGCCGTCCATCTCGGTCAGCAGCTGGTTGAGCGTCTGCTCGCGCTCGTCGTTGCCACTAAAGCCGCCGCCATCGCGTTTCTTGCCGATCGTGTCGATCTCGTCGATAAACACGATGCACGGGGCCTTTTCCTTGGCCTGCTTAAACAGATCGCGAACCTTAGCGGCGCCGCGGCCGACGAACATCTCGACGAACTCAGAACCAGAAATACTAAAGAACGGCACGCCCGCCTCGCCGGCAACAGCCTTGGCAAGCAGGGTCTTACCGGTACCCGGAGGGCCGACAAGAAGAGCACCTCGCGGCAGCTTGGCGCCGATTTCCTCGTAGCGCTGCGGCTTCTCCAGAAAGTCGACGACCTCCTTGAGGGACTCCTTGGCCTCTTCCTGGCCGGCGACATCCTTAAAGGTCACGCCCACGTCCTTGGAGGCGATCACGCGCGCGCCGGACTTGCCCAGTCCACCGCCGCCAAAACCACCGCCGCCAAAGTTCATCGACGGACCGTCATCGCCCATGGCCTTCTTCATGCGACGATTGAGCCACCAACCGATGAGGAAGAAAATCGCCATGGGAAGAATGAGCGTGAGCAGGTAATAGGTCATCAGACCCGAGTTTTTATCGGGAACGACCGATTCCAGGGACGCACCGGATTCAAGCACGCGATCGGTAAAACCCGCATCATTCGGCACACCGGTCGTCTTGTAGGCGATGTTCTCGTCCTCGCCCTTCTTGGTGTAATAAATCGTGTAATCGTCCGTGTTGTACTCGACCTTGTCGACACTCTTCTTATCGAGCGCTTTGACAAACGTCGAGTAATCGGTCTTCGTAATCTGCTGCGTGTGACCGATGTTGGGGAACAGAACGGTCGAGAGCACGAGGTAGACGACGAAGGCGATGAGCACGTAGAGGATCATATTCCGTCTACGTTTGTTGTCATCCATCTCCATCTGCTTGAACTCCATCTACTGGGGTTGATAATGTTTTCTAGAATACCCAACCAGAACGGCGATAAACCGACGCCGGGCACGAAAGGACAGAGATGGCATCACTGGGAGTCGGCAAGGTTCAAATCTACACAGGCGACGGCAAGGGCAAAACCACGGCCGCCTTGGGGCTGGCTTTGCGCGCCACGGGTTATGGGCTCGACGTACTCATGCTGCAGTTTGCCAAGAAGCTGCACTGCGCCGAACACGATGCCGCGCCGCGCCTGGGACTGCGCATTATACAGGCCGACCGTGACACGCCCGAGGCTTGCGCCGAGCAGATCATGGGACTTGCACGCGAACAGATCTCGCAGGTCGACGTGCTCATTCTGGACGAACTCGGCGAGGCCATGCGCCGCGGCTTCGTGACGCGCGGGGATGTCGAAGCGCTGATCGCGATAAAGCCCGCCACCACGGAGCTCGTGCTCACCGGCCGAGGCCTGCTGCCACTGGCCGACCTTGCCGACCTAGTCACCGAAATGCGCCCCATCAAACATTACTTCGACGAAGGCCTCCTAGCCCGCCAAGGCATCGAATACTAGTCATTGGGGACGTCCCCAACGACTAGGCGGTGGCGCGACCTAGCCAGTTGCCGCTGTGATGGTAGACGATGAACATCGTGGCGGTGATTACCCAGGTTACGGGGTAAACCAGCAGCAGGTGCTCGAGCGAGGGGTCGAGAGGCATAATCGCAAACACCCAGATCACCCTGAGCACGACGGTGCCAAAAATCGTGAGCAGCATGGGCTGCAAGCTCACGCCGGCGCCGCGGATGGAACCCGACGCGTTCTCGATAATCGAGAAAATCGCATAGAACGGCGCAATGAAATGGAGGATGGTCGTGGTGTACGCCGAAATCGAAGCATCGTCGACAAACAGACGAGACAGCGGACCCGAGAACACCAGCAGCACGGCAGACAGGCCACCAATGAGCATAAACGACAGCACGAGCGACGTATGGTAGCCCTTGCGCATGCGCTCGTAATTGCGCGCGCCAAAGTTCTGCGCCGAGAACGTAGTGATCGATACGCCGAGCGCCTCGGTCACCATCCAGATAATGCCATCCAGGCGCCCAGATAGACCCCAAGCAGTCGTGACATCGGCGCCAAACGAATTAACCGACACCTGGATCAGCACGTTCGAAATCGAATAGGCAGCCGATTGAAAACCGAGTGGCAGACCACACGAGATCATACTCTTGCAAATACCGCGATCGATGCCGAGCTTAGACAGCGAAAGACGCCATGCACCCGGAGCGTGCATCATACGAATCACGATCATCGTGGCGTTGGAGCAAATGGTCAGCACCACCGCGATGCCGCAGCCCAGAGCCTCCATATGAAGCACGGCAACGAAGATGACATCCAGCACCGCATTAACAAGGCAGCCGGAAGCGATGATCACAGCAGGCCCGCGCGTGTCGCCCACGGCGCGCAGCAATGCCGTTCCCATATTGAGCAGCAGCGCCGCAACCATGGCGGCAAAATAGCAACGAGCATAGGCCACGCCCTCGGCCAATAGTTCATGCGGCGTGTTCATAAGCACCAGCATGGGCTCAACGAACACTATGCCAAGAATCGAGAAAACGATACCGCCCACCAGTGCGAGCGTCATGGCTGTATGGACCGAACGACTCAGTCGTTCATCATCGTGCTGGCCAAAATACTGACCGGTAATGACCGCGCAGCCGGCGCCGACGCCAACGCAAAAGCCAATGCAGAGCTCGGTGAGCACCATCGTGGCTTGAATGCCACCCAGCGCGAGCTTGCCGCCAAACTGGCCAACGATATACGTACCGATAAGCGTGTAGGCCTGCTGAAAAAACGAACTAAAAAAGATGGGAACGCACAGCGACAGCAATTGCTGCCAAATGACTCCTTGCGTTACATCAATAGCCGTAGATTTCTTAGCCACACGCCCTCCCCACACGCATACGTCAAACAGCAAAACAGCAATTTAAAACCAAAACCAAAACCAGCTTAGCACCGACTGGCGGCGACCGAAACACCCCGAATTAGAGCGCGGTGCGGAAAACTGCCTAGTGATACAAACCCGGCTGGTAGTGATACTCATTGCTCACGTGCGGGCACAGCTGCCAAAAGGCGACGGCGCTCGCCGCGGCCACGTTAAGCGAATCGACCCCGTGCGCCATCGGAATGCGCACCGCGTGGTCACAGCCGGCAATAGTCTTGGCGCCCAAGCCGGCACCCTCGGTACCCATAAAGATTGCCAAGCGGTCAATCTCCTGCAGCACGGGATCGTCCAGCGATACGGAATCGTCCGTCAACGCCATAGCGGCACACGAAAAACCGGCATCGTGCAACGCCGCCAGCCCATCATGCGGCCATACGCGCGCCTCGCTGCCAATGCGCGTCCAAGGCACCTGGAAAACCGTGCCCATGCTCACGCGGGCCGAGCGACGGTACAGCGGGTCACAGCAAGTGGGGCTCACCAAAATGCCATCGACGTTCAGCGCAGCCGCCGAGCGGAAAATCGCGCCGACATTGGTGTGATCGACAATACCCTCAAGCACGCACACGCGCACCGGACGATCCCCCGCCGCCTCGACGACGCCGCCCAAGAACTCATCAACCGGAATCTGACGCGGGCGACGGAACGCCGCCAGCGCGCCGCGCGTCACGTTAAAGCCCGTCAACTGCTCCATGAGCTCCATGGAGGCCACGAACACGGGAACCGGACCCGCTCCCTCGCGCACGACAAGCTGGTCAAACAGCGGCATCATCTGGTCGAGCCAGCGCTCGCCCAAAAGAAAGCTCACCGGCTGGTATCCGGCACGCACCGCGCGCTCGATAACCTTGGCGCTCTCGGCGATAAAGATGCCCTTTTGCGGCTCCAGCGCACAGCCCGGCTCGCGCTCGGTCAGCCGCACGTAGGCATCGAGCCGCTCGTCCTCGAGCGAATCAATTCGCAGAACCTCAACGACATCAGTCATAGCAGCCAGCCCACACCCTTCTTTACAGCACATCTATACCAAACGAGGCGACGCTAAGCGCCGCCCCATGCATTCAATCAACCCGATGATACCGTTCACGCCAGACGATTTACGCCTCAACGCGATGATACGTCACGAACTCATAATCGACGCCCTCGTCACCCTCACCGGCGGCAATCGTCGCGACCCCGCTACGCTGCGCAATCTCCCACGCGGGATCGGCGTCCAAGTCGGGAAAGTACGTGTCCACGGGATGGACGCAGTGGTCATGAGTGACCTCGGCCTCCACGCAGTACGGCAAAAACTGCCGATAGACATCGCCGCCACCGATCACCCAGGCAACGAGCTCATCGGCAACCGCAGAGAGCGCTTCGTCAACGCTATGCACCACGTCGACGCCCTCGGGGGCAAAGCTCTCGTCGCGGGTAAGCACGATATT
>UQZC01000102.1 GCA_900545505.1 uncultured Collinsella sp. | reverse complement strand
CCACCGGGGAGCGCCCAGGTGCGCAAATGCGCGGCGCGCTCAAAGCCGCCAAGGCTGGCAACAAGAAACTCGCCGCCCCAAATGGTCCCATCGGTGCCGGCGCCGGTGCCGTCAAAGGCGATGCCAAGGACGCGCGCGTCGGTTGTAAGCTGGCCCGCGGCGATGGCTTCGGCCATTACGCTCGCGATATGCGCATGATGGTGCTGCACCTCGACGAGCGGCAGATTGCACTTTCGCGCCTGCTCGCGCGCCCACTGGCCCGATAGATAACTGGGGTGTACATCGCAAGCCAAGGCGGCGGGCGCCAAGTCAAAGAGATCTTCCAAGCGCGTGCGCGCGGCGTTCCAGGCATCGAAGGTCCCGCCGTTTTCAACATCGCCGATATGCTGCGACACAAAACAGGTCGCCTCGCCGTTCGTCCCTTCACGCGTGAGCGCAATCGTGGCCTTTTGTTGTGGCCCGCAGGCGAGCACGCAGGACGGAGCGCGGTCGAGCGCCGGCAACGGCAGCGGCTGGGGTGCATATCCGCGAGCGCGGCGAACGGGCATAACGGCGCCGTTGACCACGCGCACTACAGAGTCGTCGTAGCGCGAGAGGATCGCGCGGTCGTTACCGATCAACGCGTCGGCGATGCCGGCGGCAACGAGGTGTTCCCAGGCAAGGTCGTCGTCGGTCTCGATGGGTTCTTCGCTCAGGTTTCCGCTGGTCATGACGAGCGCGCGCATGCCGCAGTTTTCTGCCGCGGCAAGCAACAGATGCTGAAGCGGCGTATAGGGGAGCATGACGCCGAGCTCGGGCAAGTCGCGCGCGACGGACGGTGCGAGTACGAGGGCGTCGGAAGAATCGCCGTCGTTCCCGCAAACAGCCCGCCGGCGCAGCAGCACGATTGGGCGGATACTGCCAGCGAGCAGATTGCGTTCAGCATCGTCGATATGACACAGGCGCCCGGCATCGGCAAGACTGCGCACCATGACGGCAAGCGGCTTATTGCTGCGACGCTTGCGACGGCGCAGCTCGGCCACCGCCTGCTCGTTGGCAGCGTCACAGGATAGATGGAATCCGCCCAGGCCCTTGATGGCGACGATGCCACCGCTGGCCAGCAGCTCAACGCAGCGCTCGATGATAGCGTCGCTGGCCTCGCGTGTGGTGCCGACGGCCGGTGTCGCGGACGAATTCCCGCACGCATCGCCGTTCACAGCCTCGCGCCACGTAATATGCGGCCCGCAATCAAAGCAGGCATCGGGCTGTGCGTGAAAGCGACGGTCGAGTGGATCGGCATACTCTGCGGCGCAGGCGGGGCACATGGGGAAACGGTCCATCGATGTGGCCGCTCGGTCATAAGGCAGCGATCGGATGATGGTAAAGCGTGGGCCGCAGTTAGTGCAGTTGATAAAGGGGTAGTGATAGCGTCGGTCGGCGGGATCGAACAACTCGCGCAGGCAATCGTCACAGGTGGCGATATCGGGCGAGACAAGTGTGGTGTGCGCGGTCTGGTCCTGCGATGCTACGATGCGAAAGCCCTGCTCGTTAGCGGCATCCCAGTTGCCGGGTGCTAGGTCTACAACCTCGACATGCTCCACGCGAGACGCCGCAGGCGCATGCTCGGAAAGTGCGTCAACAAAAGCATCGAGCGCATCGGCCGGAGCGTGCGCCTCGATATGCACGCCGTCGCCCGCATTGAGCACCCATCCGCAAATGCTATGCGTCATGGCCTCGCGATACACAAACGGTCGCATGCCAACGCCCTGCACAATGCCCGTCACATGAATATGCACATGCCGCATGCGACACTCCTCATCAAAACCGACCAAAATAGACAGGTTTATTTTGGTAGGTAAAACGCTAAACCTGCCAAAACAAACCTGTCCCTTTTTGGCAGGTGCGCTGCGGGAAATCCCGCTACAGCCCCAGGCTCTGCTTGGTGGCGGCGCAGGTGAGCTCGCCGTGCTTAACGCCGCGCAGGCCCAGCAGGCGGTCGGCTAGTTCGTAGACGCGCTCGCCGCGACCCTTGAGCGCCAGAATCTCCAAACAGTTGTGGTGATCCAGATGCACGTGCATGGTCGATACGATCTCGTCGGTGTAGTCGTGCTGCACTTCGTCCAGGCGGCGCGTCAGATCGCCGGTGTGATGGTCGTAGATCATGGTGAGCGACCCGATAACGTGCTCATCGGGCGTGCGCATCTGCTCTTTGGCGATCGAGGCGCGAATCAAATCGCGCACGGCCTCGGAGCGGTTGGCCACGTCGCCGCGGCGCGCGATCTGTTCGTCAAAACGGCGCAGCAGGTCGTCGGGTGCGGTAACCGAAAAACGGACCAGCTCGGAGCCGGAGCCACTACAGTGGCAGCCCGCGTCACCGTCCGCCCCGTGCGGATGCTCGTGCTCGTACCCGCAGCAGTGCTCGTGTTCGGCCACCTTACACCAGCTTCACGGAGCCGACGGAGTTGTGGTCGGCCTCGATGGCTTCCTCGTAGCCCTCGAGTGCGTCGTGGGCCTCGTGGAGCGCGGCCATGGCGGCCTCGAGCTTGGCGCCGATGCGCTCCATGTCAAAATTCTCGGTCGCATGCAGCAGCTGATGGCTCCACTCGTGAGCGAGCTCGATGGTGTCGTCGACCTGCTTGACGCTCATGGCAAGCTGACTCATGTTCATTCCGACGTCATGCATGGAAAGTCTCCTTTTGTACGGGTCTAATCAGTGGTTCAGATTTTACTACGCCCGCTCTGCGCGCAGCTGCATAAGAAAACGGGTACGAGTCTGTGCGACCCGCACCCGTTCACTGGGGGCTGTTTGTAACTACCATACTATCCGTGGTCGCCCGCGCCGCACCCGGCGGTCCGGCGAGCGGTGCAAAACCGCTCATGGACGGCGGGTAAGTAACAAGCGTATTACAGATGCTTCTCCAGCAGCGCCTGCAGCCTCGCTTTGGGCAGAGCGCCAACTGAGCGGTCAATCTCCTCGCCGTTCTTAAACACAATCAGCGTGGGGATGCTCATGACGCCATACTTCATGGCCAGGTCCTGGTTGTCGTCGACGTTGCATTTGGCAACGGCAAGCTTGCCCGCCAGCTCATCGGCAACCTCGTCAACGATGGGCGAGAGGGAGCGGCAGGGACCGCACCACGGTGCCCAAAAATCGACCAGCACGGGCAGGCTGTCGTTAACGACGGAATCGAAGTTCTCGGGGGTAATCTGCTTAATGTCAGCCATGGTGACCTCCATAATGTGACGCGGCTTGGCCGCGTAAAACTCAGTACGACCGTGCTTATACCCAGCCGCCCGCAAAGCAACCACTCGCGGGCAGCTCTTTTATATAATGGTGGGCACGCAAACGATTGGAGAGCGCATGTCCACGTCACAAAGCCAGAAAAAAGAAGCCATCGCCCAGGCGACCGAGCAGGAGCTCGCATCGCTCGCGGGTCGCGGCGTGCGTATCGCGGGCAACGCGTGCTCGCCGATCGTGCTGGTCAAAGGCGATTTGGACGAGGCCGAGCGTTCGGGTGGCGAGCTTGCCGCCGGCCCGGATGGCGCGGCGTTGCGCAAGGCGCTTGGGGCCATCGGCTACGCGCCCGAGGATTTTTGCGTGCTGGCAAGCGTCGCCGGCGTGGGTGACGGAGCGGTCGCGGTGGGCGAGACTCTGCCGTGCGAGCTGTTCCGTGAGGCGCTTGAGGCTTTGGACCCCGAGGCGGTTCTGCTGCTGGACGATCGCGCGGCCGATACCATGCGCGAGACCTATGCCGACATGCTTGTGGCAATCGACGACTTCGATACCGCTATGCTCAAGCCCGGCCTGGTCGCCCATGTGCAGGGCCGCCGCGTGCTCGCGCTCGACGGCTTTGAGGCGGCACTCACCGACAAGGCCGCCAAGCAGCGCATGTGGGCATACATCAAGCAGCTGACCCCGGCAGCCGCTCCGCTGTAGCGGATTGGCGCCGACGAGCGATTGTCTGGCGGGCAAGGCGCGCCTCGAGATCGGCGCCGCACTTCTACATCACAGCGCGCAGCTCAAACCGATCGCCGTTAATGCGGAACTGGCAGTTGCCGTTCATGCGTTCGACGGCAAGCTTAATGCTCTTGGTTCCAAAGCCGTGTCCGGTGTGCCCGGCTACGGGCATGCCGTCGACCATGCGCGGCGCGCGGTCAAACGTGTTGGAAACTAACAGCAGCAGCTGGCCGTCCTCTAATCGCAGGTCAAAGTCGACGAATCGCTTTCCTTGGGGTGCGGTGCTTGCGGCGGTGATAGCGTTTTCCAAGGCATTTGAGAGCACGCTAAACAGGTCGGCTTCACCTACGTGGATGGTTTCGGGTACGGCGGCGCGCAGGTTGGCGGTAATGCCGTTTCTATTGATATCCGAGTTAAATGACGAAAGCGCGATGTTTACGGTCTCGTTGGCGCAGAAGCGGCGTACGGCGGTGCGGTCGCCGGCTTCGCAGAGTTCGTCGATGCGATCGAGCGCCTCGTCGGTGTGGCCCTCCTCAATTAAAGCGGCCAGGCCGCGTAGGAAGTGGCGCATGTCGTGGCGAAGAATCGACAGCTCGCGCCCAGATTGACGCCAAGCCTCGAGCTCTTTGATGGCGGCGCTGTCGCGGGTTTCGAGCATCCAGCGCTCTCGCTCGGCGGTTTCCTTTTCTTCGTATTCGCGCAGGTAAACGGCAAGAAACATAAGATAGAAGGCACAGAGCGCAAATGCCAAAAACTCAACCGTTACCACCGAGCCCGAGTGGAACAGCGTGGTGTAGACGTTGGTGGCATAGTCAAAGACGTAATAGACGAGCGGCAGGATTAAAAGGATGCCCAGCTCGGTGGTGCTTTTAATCGCCAAGCGCGGACCGATGTCGCCGGCCCAATGCAACAGGACGGCAAAGACGGCGAGTGTGGTCGCGATGCGCGCCAGATAGTACGCGATCTGAGAATCGGTTGCGGCAAATGCGGCGATGCCCATCCAATTGCTGAACTGGCAGCTCAGATAGGCACTCGTAATGCCGAGCACGGCAAGCAGCGGGCTCAGGCGGTAGCGCGCGCACAAATAGATGACGAGCGGCAGATGCACGACGATCGGATATACCTGGCGGGCGAAAAGCTCGCCGCCGACGGCATTGGCGAGGCCAAATGCGCATCCGGTTACGGCACCGACCAGCACCAGTTCAAGCGCATGACGCCGGTTGATCTCGACACCGCACAGCGCCGCCGAGGCAAAGACGCCAAAGAGCAGCGTCGTGGCGTGGTGGATTGCCCAAAGGACCATTTCGACCGAGGAGACCATCAGTGTCTCCCACCCTCAAAGCGCGCCGCAAAGTAGGCGTCTTGGAATCCCTGCTTGCAGCTGCGCGAAAGCGGGATGCACGCGCCCGAGCGCATGACGATGTCCGTGCGGTCAAAGTGATCGATATTGCGCAGGTTGACCTGGTAGCTGCGGTGGCATTTAAAGAAGGTGGCATTTTGCACCAAACGGTCCTCGACGCTGCGGAATGACTCGAGTGCCTCGATATCGCGTCCGTCGCGCAGGTGGAAGACCACGTGCTTGTTGCGCGCTTCGGCATATTCGATGTCGGACAGGCGCAGGGCGTGGTAGCCAAAGGAAGTTTTGATCACGAGCTCGTCGGTTGCCGCCGGGCGCATGCTCGAAAGCTCGTCGAGTAACTGCGCCAGGCGTTCGTAAGTCACGGGCTTGAGCAGGTAGTCGAAGGCGCGGACCTCGTAGGATTCCAGCGCGAACTCGGGCGACGAGGTGAGGAACACCAGGCGCACGGCGGTGTCGGCCTGGCGCAGTTCGCGTGCGGTGTCCATGCCGTTGACGAGCGGCATGATCATATCGAGCAAGATGATGTCGGCGCGCGATGCGGCATGGCGGGCCAGCAGGGCCTCGCCGCGCGCGATGAGGATAGC
>UQZC01000101.1 GCA_900545505.1 uncultured Collinsella sp. | reverse complement strand
CGCCGGCGACCGATGCCGCACCCGCCGCACCCAAGCCTGCGCCCAAGCCGGCACCCAAGCCGCGCGACCCTTACATCCGTGCCGAGAACGAGGACGATGACGGCTACGATCCCTACAGCGATCGCCGCCCCGAGCGCGAGCCAATGTTCGAAGCCGACCCCTGGCGCTGAGTGCCACCAAAAAGGCCACCAAAAAGTTGCGGTGAAATAGGGACTGTTTTGCGGTTTGACCAGCAAAAACAATCCCTATTTCACCGCAACTGCGTTAGGGATTTTTCTACAGGGGGACGGTAGTCAAAAAAGCCCCGTCCCAAATCGACTGTCCAGGGAGTCGCATTCGGGCTTGGTTGTCCTCTCAGCCACTCGGCATCCTTCGAGCAGTAATAGTGAAAAAACTTGCTTAAGTGTTAATCAAGTCAGACATAATCTTGCTCTCTAATTAATCAAGAATCGCTATAATTTTGATTAGCTAGAGAGCAAGATTGGAGAATCATGGCATTCAACGACTTGATCGCCCAGAAAATAAAGGACTTTGAACAGCAGGGGGTTCCGCAGGTCTTTGAGCGAGACCTTGATCTAGGAAACCCACAGGAGCCAAAGCGCGACAACATCGTAAATGTGATTGTGGGGCCCCGCCGTTGTGGAAAGACGTATCGCCTGTATCAGGAGATGCGGCGGCTTCAGAGCCGGGGCGTCGAGCTTGACCGGATGCTTTACTTCAATTTTGAGGATGAGCGCTTGCGCCCGTATGAGCCATCGCTGCTGGCGGACGTGCTCGACACGTTCTATGCACTGTATCCTGTTGCTCGAACCGAGGGCGCTTACATTTTCTTTGACGAGATCCAGGAAATTCCCGAATGGGGTGCGTTTCTGCGGCGTGTAGTCGATACGGAGAAAGCGACCGTCTATGTGACGGGATCTTCTTCCAAGATGCTGTCCTCAGAACTTAAGAGCGAGTTCAGGGGTCGTTCTCTTGTGCGAGAGCTTTTTCCGTTGAGTTTTTCGGAATACGTTCGATATAAGACGGGGAGCGTCCCCGAGCCAGATGCGACCTTTTCCCCGAGCGATGCAGCGCTGCTTCGACATCATCTGATCGGGTATCTTGAACAAGGGGGATTCATCGCGACACTTGAGCAGACGCCTGCAGACGCGATTCAGCTGCTACAGGAATATGCTTCGCGAACGGTCGCCATGGACGTCGTTGAACGTTACGACGTCAAGAACCCTCGCCTGGCATCGCTGTTCTTGACGCGGTGTATGGCATCTTCGGGACGAGAGCTGTCAGTGAACAAAGTGTACAACGAGTTCAAGAGCAGACAGATACCCGTCAGTCGTAATTCGCTCAGCGATTTACTTGAGTATTATGAGGACGCCTACCTGTTATTTTCTGTGCCGGAGTTCACGCGTTCACTGGCAAATAACATGCGGTCTGCGTCTAAGGTCTACGCTGTCGACCCTGCGATGTTTGGAGCATTCTCTCCCGCATCGGCATTGGACCAGGGCCAGAGGCTCGAGACCGCAGTGTTCAATGCGCTAAGAAGAAGGACTCCCGCGGTGAGGACCGGCTCGGTCTGCCGCCTGCTAATCAAAGAGAAGAGCAAAAGCCATGAGGTAGACTTTGTGGCTGGGGACGCGCTTCTCATGCGGGCTTATAGCCTGATTCAGGTGAGTGCGGATATGGCAAGTGAGAAAACGCGCGAGCGCGAAATTGCCGCGCTTGATGCCTCGATGGCCCAGTTTGATCTTGGCGAGTCGGCAATCGTTACCATGGATGAACAGACCGATATTCCATGCGAGCACGGTGTGGTACACGTTATGCCCGCATGGAAGTGGCTCCTTGCCTAATCATCTATGGGCCTGTGGGGTCAGGACCTCCTGGCTCCTTCATCACGATTGGGGAGCACGTTGCTGCGCCAGGCTAGTCCTGGGCTTTGATACTCGGCAGCAGGATCTGCGCGAGGTAGTCGGTCTCGAGTTTGGTGGCGGCGTCTGCGTTGCCGTCTTTGCCAACCAGGTCGTTCTTGATCTGGCTATACGTATAGCGGTTGCCGGTCGTCAGCTCGACAAGCTCAATGGCCGTGTCCATGGGGTAGGTTGACACGGGGTTCTGCGTCCGTCCGTTGATGGTCTGGGGCACCACGTACGGATAGACGGGGCCGCTGGCGTAGACGGTATAACCGTTGCCTAGATTGGCCGCGCCCAAAACCGTATCGCCTTCATCGGGCGTAAAGCTCTCGCCCTCGCGCACCGCAACGAGCGTCACGAGCGGCGTATTGGCGTCGTCGCCCAGATAGATGCATAGCGTGCTTCCGTTTTGCCAAGTTGCGACCTTGCCGTACCACTCGACGGGAATATCGAGCTGGTAGAGGTCGGTTGCCTTGTGGCGAGCGTCAGCATCACGGGACGCCTGTGCCTTTTGCGCGCTCACGGCATTGACGGCGGCGTCGCGCCGCGCGGTTGCTGCCTGCTGGAGCACTTTGGCAGCCGCGGCGGAGCTCGCACCGCCCTCCTCGGCATACTTGGCGGCGGCATCGATCTGGTCGTCGGTTACCGTGTCGGCCGAAGGCACCTTGAGCTTAAAGGTGGCCTGGGCACTTAAATCCTGTTCATCGCTCTTAACGGTGACCTGCGTCTTGGTGGTCGGGACGGTGTAGATGGTGCCGTCGGCCGCGATGGGGGAGGCGGCGATGGAGAACGTGTAATCGCCGGGCAGCAGCTTAATGCCGCGACCGTGCTCGTCAACGTAGAGCGTTTCGCTCACGGAAGAACCGTCGGAATCCTGACCGCTCACCTGCACGGGAATCTTGGAGCCAGTTGAGCAGTCGAGCCCCGCGGCATGTACGCCAATTTGCACCGACATCATGGTATGGGCGTTTGCGGCAACCACGGCGGCCTGCTCTTGCCGGTATCCATTCCAAGCGGCATAGCCTGCGCCGCCGGCGACAAGCGCGACGGCTACGACGCCTGCCACCATCAGGTTGCGGCGCTTGGGCGACATCTTACGGTGACGAACCTCGGCTTCGCGTGCCGAAGGAACGGACGGTAGGGGAATATCGCCCATGGCGATGGTCTCGTCCACGGCAGGCGCAGAGCCTAAGCCAGGGAGCTCGCGGGTCAGCGAATCTTCGGCCGGCAAGTTGTCGAGCAAGATGGTTTCCTCGCTCGTGTCGGATCCGGGCTGGTCGTCGGCCTCGCTTTCGGTGTCTTCGTGATCTGCCTCATCCTCGGCAGGCTCAACGTCGCCTGTATCCTGATCATCGGGCTGCGCCTCGATTTCCGGCTCATCCTGCACATCAACGCTCGAATCGTCAAACGCAACATCGTCAAGCGAAATCCGGTCTAGGCTCTCCAGGGCCTCGGCACACGCTTCTGCATCTTGGGCCGCATCCTCTTGGCCTATCGTCTCATCTTTCATATATCCCCCAAGCTCAATATCGGGACAACACTGTACCCAAAAATGGAGCCATATAAAGCGCGTGCGAAATATAAGATCCGATTTAACTCGAGCGTATCGTTCGGCCGCATCCTCGCGGCAGCAAAAGGCCCCCGGAACGCGAACGAATCACATTCCGGGGGCTCTACAATGCGTTGAGTTGCGCGGAGCCGGCTATGCTGCTTCGTGCTCAAGCGATGTCTGCGCCAGGCGCGTTACTCGGCGTGCGCGTAATCAACCTTGGCGCGACGAGCGGTGGCCTTCTCCCAATCGCTGGTGCCCTCAAAGACATCCTGCTTGTAGGGATTGCGGCCGAGCTTCTTGGCGCGGTAGGCGATGTAGATGATCGCGGCGACGTTGGCGACCAGCGCGGCAATCGAGACCGCGGTGGCGGCGCCGGGGTCGAGCGTGGAGTGGGTCACAAAGATGGACTCCTCCTGGAAGTACGGGAACACCTGGGCAAACATGCACCAAATGGCCAGCGTAAAGGCGCGGTTCTGGATCCAGCCGCCCTTGTTCCAGATAAAGGCGGCGACGGTGGGCGCCAGCAGCAGCGCAAAGCCGCAGAACCAGGAGTGGGTGGGCAGGCAGTTGTAGGTGTAGCAGAAGTTCCAGATATCGTAGGCGATGATGTAGACCCAGGTCATATCGGGCCACAGCATGTCGGTCTGATCCTCGGAGGCGTAGACGCTCCACCAACCGGTCATGCAGAAGATGTTGATGATACCGGCGATGCCGTTGAACACGTTGTTCCAGCCGGCCAGCTGCGTGGCACCTTCGGAGGTGACCCAGGTGGACTCGCCCAGGACAAAGAAGTGATAGGCGCTCTCGAAGTCGGACACGACGGCGATCATGATGTTGATGGCGACGATCACAAACGGCCATGCGCGGAACCAATGCGCCTTGCCGATCTTTCCCCACTGGTACTTAATGGCAATGAAGCCCCAGCAACCGGCGAGCGCCGCGTATACCTTGGCGTAGTGGAACCAGCTGTTCTGGTACACATGGGTGGGGTTGGTGAGCGCCCACTCGGCACCCTGCGAAACGCCCACGGCGATGGCGACGCAGTAGATGGTCATGGCCAGCGGAGCCACGCCAAAGATGATTGCCGCGCCGAGCTTGGTGCGGCGGCCGACCTCGTTGAGCACGATCAGGCCGATAAAGACCATGGCCCAGCCGGCCCAGTGGATAAGGGTATCGCTACCCCAAACATCGAACAGCATGCTGCTCTCCTTTCACACGCCCGCGGCCCCTCTTCTGATCGCGGGCAGTTTGGCCAAATGTCGTCAGTTCTGGGGCTTGCGCTCCGGATACTTGGCGGTGTAGCCCTCGATGTGGAGCGTCGAGGCGATGATTTCCTTGACCGTCTCGTCGGGCACATCGGGGTGCGTGCGGATATACATCAAAAGACCCATGATGAGGGTGTAGAACGTCTCGTAGACATGGTCGATGCGCAGCTCATGATGGGCGACAAAATCCACCACGGTGGTGTCGCAGATATACTGCGCCACGCGTTGGACCACGTTGTGCAGAAAGCCGCCGTAGAGCGCACCGCTGCTGGAGGTGAGCGTACTCGGCAGCTCGTGGCCGCTGGCGACCAGGCGCTTAAAGAGCGGGGCGACGGTGTCGAGTGCGCCCTCGATATCGCCGACGGTGCGGTTGGCATTCCACTGCTCGAGCTCGGAGATAAAACCGTCGATTGCCTCGTCCATGACGGCGGTGACGGCGGCGTCCATGTCGGCGAAGTAGTGGTAGAACAGCGAGCGCGTGCAGCCGGCTCGCTTGGTCACGGCCGATACCGATAGGTGGGACACGCCCAGCTCGGAGCTTACGGTGCGCACGGCATCGAGGATCTCGCGACGGCGTTCGTCGCCCGTCAAGCGCTTTGCCGTGCTGTCGGGCGCGGGGACGGCGTCGGCCACAGAGGTGTTCGCTGCGTTACTGCTCATGTGCTTGCCGCCTTTCATCCTCTTTTGCCTGACCGTTCACCTAACAGTCTTGAATATTGTTGACGGTTCGTCAATACTGTTTTTGACACAATGTCAACAATAACGGGTGAACGGCGTGGGGGCATGTCGAGCCCGTAAAAAGAGGGGCGCTGCGTGCCTGCCAGGCTGCGGCAAGAGAAGGGACGACTATGATTCTCAACGGACCGGGGATTAGCTACACCGAGCCCGATATCGGTGCGGAGTTTGTGCCGCCGCTGCCGGAGCATCCGCGCGAGGCCATCGTCAAACTGTGCGAGCACTGCACTAACCGCCTGCTGCATCGCGACGAGCTGCTGGGCTACGAGTACTGGTCGTTTGCCGAGGCCGCAACTGACGAGCAGGCCGAGGTACTCCGCAAGATGAAGATGCGCCGTCCCTACACGCTGCCCGAGATGGTCAAGCTCACCGGCATGCCCGAGGCCCAGATCGAGAAGATGCTCGACGATATGAGCTACACGGGCCTGCTCGAGTACAACTGGGAAAATCCCGAGCGCGCCAACGAGGCCAAGGGCGCACAAATCGAGGACTTCGGCG
>UQZC01000100.1 GCA_900545505.1 uncultured Collinsella sp. | reverse complement strand
GAGCTTCTACCTATGGACGTTTCTCCGGTTGAGCCGGATGAGATTCCTGCTGCTCTGGCACGTCATGTTGCTCGTCGTACTGCCGGCCGCGATGTGCACGTTTGCGTCGGCCCCTCGCGTGACGAACTCGAGGTTTTGATCGATAAGGCCGATGTTGTTGTCGATGCCATTTTTGGTACCGGTTTCCACGGAAATCTGCGTGCGCCGTTCTCCATCTGGATTCCTACGGTCAATGAATGCGCCGATTGTGTCGTATCCATTGATGTTCCCTCGGGCCTCAATGCCGAGACGGGCGTTGTTGATGACGACTGCATTCGTGCCGAGCATACGGTGACGATGATTGCGCCCAAGATTGGTCTGTATAGCGCTGATGGTCCTGAGTATGCTGGCGATTTGATCTGCGGCAATCTTTACGACCGTCTTGACGAGGTCATCGATGATGTCGACCACGCCGCCGAGATTGTCGAGCCCGGTGACTTAGTTGATTACTTTGCCCCACTACCTACGAATATCGATAAGTATTCCCGTGGCTCTGTGCTTATTGTCGCCGGATCTGCGCAATATCCTGGTGCTGCCATTATGGCGGCCAAGTCTGCAGCTCGCGCGGGTGCTGGTTACGTGGCAGTCGCGGCTCCTGACGCCTGCGCCAATCTTATTCGCATGGCACTTCCTTCGATTCCCGTCTTTGCTATTCCGTCTGATTCCCGCGGCTCCTTTGGCGCCGCTGCGCGCATGACTGTGTGCGAGATTGCAAAGAAGTACAGCTGTGTGCTGTGCGGTCCCGGTATGACGACATCTGCCGGCGCTATGCAGGTGGTTTCGGGCTTGCTCGAGCTTGATGTGCCGCTTATCTTGGACGCCGATGCACTCAACTGCCTTGCTAAGATTGCCATTGACGGTATTGATAGTAATCCCGAGATGTATCGTCGCGAGCAGCCGTTGGTTATGACGCCGCACTATCGTGAACTTTCGCGTCTGGTTGCCGGTGACGAGGTGAACGACCTTGGTACTGCGATTGCAGCCGCGCAGAAGGTTGTCTGGGCTGCAGGCTCTGACAATCTGGTGGTCATTGCCAAGGGGCCGACGACGGCTATCTGTGGCGTTGAGCGTGTGCTGCTGCCGCTCTCGGGTCCGGCTTCTCTGGCAACTGCCGGTTCGGGTGATGTTCTCGCGGGTATTTTGGCCGGCACGCTTGCCACCATGCGCGACGAGATGGATCGTTGGGAGCTGCTGTATTCGTACGCCGTCGCACTTCACAGCTACGCCGGTTTTGCCGCGGCGACGGAGTATGGTGAGAAGAGCGTCATCGCGACCGATCTTATCGACTTGATCGGTCCGGCCATGGAACTGGCGGCAAAGGATGCGCTCGAAGATCTGGGAATCATGGACGAAGGGTCGGATGACTAATCATGAATAAAGCCGATTTGACGCGCTGGTCCTGGGTCGAGATCGACCGCGGGGCGCTCCGTCGCAACACGAGGGCCTATAAGAACTTGCTGAATCCACGTCAGCGCCTGTGCTGCGTGGTCAAGGCCGATGCTTATGGTCATGGAGCTGTTGAGTGCGCCAAGATCATGTATTCGGCCGGTGCCGACATGTTTGCCGTGGCGACGGTTAACGAGGGCGTTGAGCTCCGACAGGGCGGGATTACGAAACCCATCCTCATCCTAAGCGAGCCGCCTATCGAGGCCATTCCGACGTTGCTCGAGTTTGATATCATGCCTTCGGTCTATACGTCTGATTTTGCTCTTGCGTATGGCGAATGTGCCGTCGCGGCGGGCAAAGTGGGCAAGTATCATCTCGCCATCGAGACGGGCATGAATCGTATCGGCGTTCACTACACGCAGGTGCTCGACTTTGTCCGCGGTATAAATTTCCATCGCGGTATTCAGTGCGACGGCGTATTTACGCACTTCGCCACGGCCGATGAACCTTCGGGCTGGGACTACAAGCTGCAGTGTCAGCGCTTTACCGAGGCCGTTCAGGCCATTAAGGATGCGGGTTTTGAGTGCGGTATCGTGCACTGCGCCAACACGCCGTCCTCGATGCTCGACCCCTCGATGCATTTTGATATGATCCGCGCCGGCGTTGGCTTGTATGGCATGCAGCCGTGCGAGCTGAGTGGCCGCGTGATGCAGCTTGATCCCGTTATGAGCGTCCATGCGCGTGTGACGCGCGTGGCACACCCTGCGATGGGTGAGGGCGTGGGCTACGGTTTTACCTACCGCGTACCGCGTACGCGCGTTCAGATCTGCACGCTGCCGATCGGTTATGCCGATGGCCTATCGCGTACGCTTTCCAATCGTATGGATGTGCTGTATCGCGGCGAGCGCGTGCATCAGGTTGGCAATATCTGCATGGACCAGTTTATGGTCGCCATTCAGTCCAACCCGGCACACGAGATTCCCGAGGCCGAGTATGGTGACGAGATGATTATTGTCGGCCGCGATGGCGATGCCGAGATCACTATGGACGAGATGGCCCGACTGCGCGGAACGATTAACTACGAGGTCGCCTGCGGCTTTGGCATGCGTCTCGACAAGGTCTACGTGTAGGAGCCGCTATGGGCGTCATGCACATCCCCGGCCATACCCATCAGGCACCACGTGAGGTCGCACTCGAGGAAATTGAGGCCGTTCTGGGCGATTGTCACCTCTGCCAGCTCTACCAGTCGCGTCACAATATCGTGTTTGGCGTGGGAAACCCCCGCGCTCGTGTGATGTTTATTGGCGAGGCGCCGGGCCGCAATGAGGATTTGCAGGGCGAGCCCTTTGTGGGGGCGGCAGGCGAGGACCTCAACGGCATTTTGTCGCTGGCGGGGCTCAAACGCGAAGACGTCTACATTGCCAACGTGCTTAAGTGCCGCCCGCCGGGAAACCGCAATCCACGTTCCGAGGAAGTGCTGGCTTGCTCGCCGTTTTTGCGTGAGCAGATTCGAAGCATCTGGCCCGATATTATCGTGACGCTCGGCAACCCCGCGACGCACTTTGTGCTTAAGACCGAGATTGGCATTACTAAGCTGCGCGGCAGGTTCCACCAGATGGGGCATTTTGTAGTAATGCCCACGTTCCATCCGGCAGCAGCGCTACGCAATCCGGCGTGGCAGGAACTGCTGGAGGAAGACTTTAAGATGCTGGGCGACTATCTGGAGCGACATCCCGCACCAGAGGACGCCTCGGAATAATAAGGAGCATATATGTCCCTGGAGCGCCTGGGGGTAGGTACTTACAAAACGACTTGCGCTGCCGATACGGAGTACTTTGGCGAGCTAATTGCACCGTGCCTTGAGGACGGCGATGTGCTCATCCTGACCGGTGGCCTGGGGGTGGGCAAAACTCACTTTACCAAGGGCGTCTCGCGCGGGCTGGGCGATGAGCATATGGTTACGAGCCCTACGTTTGCGCTCATGGCCGTTCACGATCAAGGCCGTATTCCGCTGTTTCACTTTGATCTATACCGTCTGGAGCATGCCTACGAGCTCGAGGATACGGGCATTTTCGATGTGCTGGGCTATGAGGGTGCTTGCCTGCTGGAATGGGGCGAACAATTCCAAGACGAGCTGACGGATGAGTATCTTTCGGTGACGCTCAAGCGTGATGAGGGCGACAGTGATGTGCGAACGATAACGCTCGAGGCGCACGGTGACCGCGCAATGGAGCTTTCCCATTTGATTGATAAGGCTGTACAAGATGAGCTTGCATAACGACAACGCGCTGGTGGTGGCGCTCGATACCTCGACCGACATGCTTGCCTGCGCGGCAAGCTGGATTGATGGGCAGACGGGCGAGACGAAGCTCGTGAGTGGCGACCACATGTGTCGCCGTCACGCCAACGTTGAGCTCGTGAATACCGTTGATGGCGTGCTGGCTCAAGCCGGTCTGGATCGCAGCGATGTTGGTTACTACGTGGTCGGCCGCGGCCCGGGGTCGTTTACGGGTGTGCGCATCGGCATCTCCACTGCCAAGGGCCTCGCGCGCGGTGCCAATGTTCCACTGCTGGGCGTGTCGACGCTCGACGCTTGCGCTTGGACGGCGTGGAAGGCTGGCGTGCGCGGCAAGCTTGGTATCTTGGCCGATGCCATGCGCGGTGAGGTATATCCGGCACTATATATGCTGGGCGATGAGGGTCCCGAGCGTCAATTTGAGCGCGAACACGTGGTCAAGGCCGCCGTGGCGCTCGATGAGTGGCGCCGAGCAGCGGACTGGGACCAGGTTCAGCTGACCGGTGACGGTCTCGTGCGCTATGGCAAGCTGCTGGGTGAGGACGAGACCGCCCGCTGCGTGGAGCGCGACCTGTGGTGGCCTTCGGGCGAGGGCTTGCTGCTCGCGCACGCTGCGGGTGACGGCGATCCGGCTCGCGTCCTGCCGATTTACACGCGCCTTTCGGATGCCGAGGAAAACGAGCGCAAGCGTCTTGGTCTTGCCGAGAGTGCGCAGAGCGAAATTACGGGCGTTGCCGATGAGCTCGCCGGTCGTCATCTGCAGTTCCGTCCCATGGGCGCGGCGGATGCCGAGGGCGCGAGCGCGCTAGAGGCTGCCTGCTTTGAAGGTGCCGGACACGAGGCGTGGACGCCGGGCATGTTCCTGTCCGAACTGGGCGAGGACGTCGCTGCGCCGCGCAGTTGGTGGGTGGCACACGACGACGGCAAGCTGCTGGGCCTTGCCGGCGGTATGGTCGTGGACGGTGATGTGCAGATTCTGGATGTCGCCGTCGACTCGGCACATCGCCGTGAGGGCATTGCTCGCAAGCTGCTGTCGCATGTGAGCTATGATGCCCAGATGCTCGGCTGCACCACGGCTTCGCTCGAGGTCGAGGACGGCAACGAGGGCGCGATTGCGCTCTATGCCGCTCTGGGCTTTACCGAGGTGGGTCGTCGTCGTGGCTACTACGGTGTCGGCAAAGACGCCATCGTCATGACGGCCCCACTTCCCCTCGTACTTCCGGTCGATAACGCCTCGCCCGAGCCGACGGCAGCCGAGCAACGCGTATGGCCGCTGCCTGCGCCTGGGCGCTCCGAGGGGGAGCGCGCCGAAATTGAGCGCCGCCGCCTGGTGCTCGCTATCGAGAGTTCCTGCGACGAGACGGCCGTGGCGATTATCGATGCGGATGGCAATATGCTGGCCAACCAGGTGTCGACACAGATTGATTTTCATGCCCGCTTTGGCGGCGTGGTGCCCGAGATCGCCTCGCGCAAACACGTTGAGGTGATTGTGAGTGTCGTGGATGCGGCGCTCGAGGATGCCGCAGCATCGCTTGGTCTTGAGGGTGGAGCCATTGCTCCCAGCGAGCTTGCCGCCGTGGGCGTGACACAGGGTCCGGGCCTGGTGGGCGCCCTCGTGGTGGGTGTCGCCTTTGCCAAGGGCTTTGCCTACGCTGCCGGTAAGCCGCTCGTATGCGTCAACCATCTGGAGGGGCATCTGTTTGCCAACCTGTTGGCGCAACCCGACCTCAAACCGCCGTTTATCTTCACGCTTGTCTCGGGTGGGCACACCATGCTCGTGCACGTGAAGGCGTGGGGCGACTACGAGGTGCTCGGTGAGACGCTCGACGACGCTGTGGGCGAGGCCTTCGACAAGGTAGCCAAGGCGTTGGGTCTGGGCTATCCCGGTGGCCCCATCATTTCCAAGCTGGCCGAGACGGGCAACCCCAAGGCGATCGATTTCCCCCGTGCGCTTAACAGCAGGGGAGACTATCGCTTCTCGCTTTCGGGCCTTAAAACCGCTGTGACGCTCTACATTGAACAGGAGACCAAGGCCGGGCGCACGATTCACCTGCCCGATCTGGCAGCTTCGTTTGAGGCAGCTGTCTTTGACGTGCAGTACAAGAAGGCCAAAAACGCACTGCACGCTACCGGATGCAAGGAATACTGCATCGGCGGCGGCGTCTCGGCCAACCCGCATCTGCGCGAGATGATGATCAAGAAGCTTGGACGTCAGGGGATTCGCGTAACGGTGCCGCCCTTGTCTGCCTGCACCGACAACGCAGCCA
>UQZC01000099.1 GCA_900545505.1 uncultured Collinsella sp. | reverse complement strand
TAAGACGGCGCGAAAGACCGGTTCAAAGTCGTAGCCGTCGCAGCCGAGCTCCACGCCCGTCACGCGACGGACAAGCACAGGGCGGGCCCAGCTGCACGAGGGGCAATGGTAGGCGCCGAGCTGGCCGTATTGCACGTAGTCATACTCCAGCGGCGCGTTGCACTGTGAGCAAAAGCGCGAATCGCTAATACGGTCGGACTCGGTGTTGGTGGCGCCGTCGATGCCAAAGGCGATGTTTGCATTGGGAACGCGTGCGGCGATCGCGGCACACAGCGGGTCGTCTGCGTTGTAGATGAGCGTTGTTGCCGGAGAGAGCTCCAACGCATGGGCGATGACCTCCTGGGTGTGATCGATCTCGCCATAGCGATCCAGCTGGTCGCGGAACAGGTTGAGCAGCACGAAGTACGTCGGCTTGAGCTTGGGCAGGACGCGCACGGTGTAGAGCTCATCGCATTCAAAAACGCCCACGCGCTTGCCGCCGCCGGCTCGCTTGAGGCCGCTGCGCGCCTCGAGCAGTGCGCCCACCACGCCCGGCTCCATGTTGTTGCCGGCGCGGTTGCATACCACGGTGGCGCCGCTGGCGGCAACGGCGTCGGCGATGAGGTTGGAGGTGGTGGTCTTACCGTTGGTGCCGGTGATCACCACGCTGCGGTCGACAAGACTCGCCAGGTCGCTCAGCAGATAGGGGTTGATTTTCATGGCGATGCGGCCGGGGAGTACGCCGCCCTGGCGTTTGAGGACAGAGCGCAGTCCCCAGCGAGCGATATCGCTCGAGGTACAGGCGAGAGATGAGCGGAGGTTCATGAAACCGTTCCTAACGTAAACGACATGGTCGGGTCGAGTGCGTCACTAAAAACCGTAGCGGCGCGCAAATTCCTGGGCAAGCTGTGACACGTCTTCACAGGCATTGGCCCAGGGGGCAAAGTCGGGAGTGTCCGAGATAATACCGTCCGCTTCCCAAACGGCCTGGTGCGAAAGATCCCAGGGATCGCGCGGCTCGGGTCGGCAGGGAAGGTACGGCGTCTGGTACATGGGGTTCAGCAAGAAGAACGCGCCGCCCTCGCAACGGTTGGCAAACTCACGCAGCGCGCGTGTCGCCGGGCGCATCTTGTTTGTTTTGAACAAGAGGATGGTGCGGGCGAGCAGGTACCAGGGGGAGTTCTCGAGTGCATCAGCCCCCACCTGTTCCTCGAGTTGGTGAGCCAGGGCAAAAAAGCCGTCCTGGTCTTCCAGGCGAGCGAGGGCGAGCAACACGGTGCCTGCGGCTCGGGTGGGGTAGCCTTCCGCCTTAAGGACGCGGCGGGCGTAGTTGGCAGCAGCGCGGTAGCGGGCGCTCGCCATGCACAGCTGCGAGATGGTCTCGAGCGTGTGGAGCCACCCGATAAGAGCCGGCTCGCTCACGGTAAGGTCTGCTGCGGTGACACCGTCGGTCAAAACATTATTGGCCCAGTAGTGCGGGGCTTCCATGTCGAACCCGGGCACGCTTTGCTGCAGGTAATCGGCCGTGGTCGCCTCGAGCTTCATCAGGTCGCCCAGGCAGGCGTCGACGGGCGTGTCCGCCAAAATGATGGCGAGCAGCTGCGCGTCGAGGACATGCGCATCGATGCGGACGATCTTGAGCAACTCATCGCGCATATCGTCGAACAGACGATTGCGCGTCTGCTCGAACTCCTCGTCGCTGCCCATGTCCTCGATGCGATGGAGCTCGTCGAGCAGGTGGCGATGAACACCGGCGTAGGACAGCAGTGCCTGGGCATGCTCGGTCTGCGCATACTTATGAGGGTTGACGTTCACGTCGTTATGGACAAGCTCGCGTGCTGCATCGGTGAGTTCGGGGTGCGACGCAAGGTAGGCGCGCTCCAGGTAGGCGGGGATGTAGACGCTCGGATCCATTAGAGGTCTCCTCCCTTAAACGGCAGGCCCTGCTCGGCCGCCCGCAGGATGCGCTCGTCGATCTGGGAACGCACGATATCGTTGGTGGCGACCCAGGCGGCAAAGCTGGCGTTGTCGGGAGCGCCCAGGCCCTCCTGCAGCACCGGCGTTGCCTCGGACAGCGCAAGGACGAGCTCGTCGGTGGAGCCCACACCTACGTTGACGCGAGCATAGACACCATCGGGAAACTCGGTTTGGAAGTAGAGTGCTTCGGCCGCGTGCGGGCATGAGCGCACAAGGATACGCAGGTAGTGCTCGGCGCCCTCGTAGTCCAGCTCGCGCCAGGCAGCGCTCATCAGCGCGATGAGCGTCCATGGGTCCAAGTCGCGCTCCGCGTCCTTGGGACGACGGCGCAGCGGCGTGTTGGCGAGATAGGGGACGGAGTGGGCAGAGCGAAATCGCTTGAGCTCCTCGGCGGGGTATTCGAGCTTTGCCATAGCGAGCATTGCGGTGTGGCGGACGCCGGCCGGATCGTTGGGGGCAAAGTCGAGGCTGCGGTTTGCGGCTTCGAGCGACATGCGATAGCGGCCGCTAATGAGGGCGCGTGACGCAAGGGCGGCAAGCCAGCGCAGGTAGGGGCGGCGCATAAGGTCGCCAGCGGCCTCGCGTTCGTAGGGGTCCTGCGCCGAGGCGATCTTGAGTGCCAGGTCGTGCTCGACTTCATCGCGCTTGGATGCCAAGTACTGTACGTATTCCTCGTTGGAGCTGGCGGTGAGGGCGGTCAGCATGCGCTGGGCATCCCAGTTGGCAGGATCGAGTGCGGCTGCCTCTTCCTGCTCTGCCTGGGTATCGTCAGGGATAAAGGGAATGCGGTAGTCGACGGCTTCGACTACCTTGGCAATTAGATGTCCGGCGCGGTCGCGGTCGTGCACGATGAGCGGTGCGGGGTTGCGGGTGAATTGTTCCATCAGACGCTCTACGGCGGCACTGTCGGTGAGCGGGATATTGTCGCGGCGCAAGGCCTCAAGAACGAGGCGATGGCAATCCTCTTGAATGGGATCGAATGCCATGGGGCCTCCTTTGCTGCGGTTAGGGTTCAAATGTTTCTATATAAGGTTCTAGTTTACCCGCATGTGGCACACCGGGGGTGCCGCACTTGGACTTGCACCTTTGCACCACGAAGACGGATGTCGCACAAATGTCGGCACCTTGGACGACCGAGTGGTATCACGGTGCCGCAAACGGTCGATTTTTGGCGGCGAACGGTGCATATTTTGGAGGGGCACGGTCCTGCCCGGGATATGTAGTCAACCTTGATAAAACGTTTGCCCAGCTTGGGAGTATGAATGCCGCACAAGGGTCTTCAGGGATAGAAAAAACGTTTCATCATTGGCGGCTTTAGGTGAATAACTGACCAACCAGAACGGTAAAATAGTGTTTGTCTGAGCGTTGAGACGTTTAGACATCGCGCATTGTCATCGCCGGCAACGCGCAAAATGGTCCTAACGGAGCCAATCGGGTGTTCCGTTATATACGCAAGTCTAAGAGGGGCTTGTTTAGGAGGCACAGTATGGGACGTTTTACCAATCCTCGCGATCTGTACTTTGGTGAGGGCGCTCGCCACGAGGTGAAGAATCTCAAGGGTAAGAAGGCCATCATCGTTTCTGGCGGCAGCTCTATGCGCCGCGGCGGGTTCCTGCAGGACGTTGAGGCCGATCTCAAAGAGGCCGGCATGGAGGTCAAGCTGTTCGAGGGCGTCGAGTCCGATCCCTCCATCGAGACCGTCATGAAGGGCGCAGCCGCTATGCGCGACTTCGAGCCCGACTGGATCGTTGCTATCGGCGGCGGTTCGCCCATCGATGCTGCTAAGGCCATGTGGGTCTTCTACGAGTATCCCGAGGAGTCCTTCGACAACATTATCCAGCCGTTCAGCTTCCCCGAGCTGCGTCAGAAGGCTCACTTCTGCGCCATTTCCTCTACCTCCGGCACTGCTACCGAGGTCACCGCATTCTCCGTCATCACGGATTACGAAAAGGGCATCAAGTACCCGCTGGCCGACTTCAACATCACCCCTGATGTCGCCATCGTCGACCCCGAGCTCACCTACACCATGCCCGCCAAGCTGTGCGCTCATACCGGCATGGACGCTCTGACCCACTGCATGGAGGCCTACGTTTCCACCTGCGCCTCTATGTTCACCGACGCCAACGCTCTGCACGGCATCCGCGAGATCGTCGAGTGGCTGCCCAAGTCCTATGCTGGCGACCATGAGGCCCGTCAGCACATGCACGAGGCTCAGTGCATCGCCGGTATCGCCTTCTCCTCGGGTCTGCTCGGCATCGTTCACTCCATGGCTCACAAGACCGGTGCTGCCTTCGAGAATGGCCACATCATCCACGGTGCCGCTAACGCCATGTACCTGGGCAAGGTCATCCAGTGGAACTCCAAGGACCCGCGTGCTGCCGAGCGTTACGCTTACGTGGCCAAGGAGATCCTGCACCTTCCCGGCGAGACCAACGAGGAGCTCATCGCTGCGCTCGTCCAGAAGATCCGCGACCTCAACGACCAGCTCAACATTCCGCAGTCCATCAAGGATTACGCGAATGGTGGCGTGAAGGTCGACGCCGAGAACCCGCAGATGGTTTCCGAGGAGGAGTTCCTCGCCAAGCTGCCCGAGATCGCCGCGAACGCCGAGCAGGACGCCTGCACGCCCGAGAACCCGCGTGAGACCAAGGCTGCTGACTTCGAGAAGATCCTCAAGGCCTGCTACTACGACACCGACATCGATTTCTAATCGACTCTTGTTATCGTAACGAGGGGCTCCGCACGTATCTGTACGGAGCCCCTTTCTTTTTTAGAGAATGGGATAGTTATGGCTGCAATTTTCAATAGCCCCAGCAAGTACATCCAGGGTCCGGATGAGCTGGCCAAGCTCGGCTCCTATGTCGAGCCGCTCGGTGCTAAGGCCCTCGTCATCGTGACACCTTCGGGCAAGAAGCGCGTCGGTGCCAAGATCGAGGGCGGTTTTGCCGAGGCCAAGGCCGAGCTGCTGTTTGAGGACTTTAACGGCGAGTGCTCCAAGGGTGAGGTCGATCGCCTGGTCGCGCTCGCCCGCGACAACGGTTGCGACATCATCGTCGGCGTCGGTGGCGGCAAGATCCTCGACACCGCGAAGGCCGTCGCCTATTACCTGGAGTCCCCGGTTATCATTTGCCCCACCATTGCCTCGACCGATGCACCGTGCTCGGCACTTTCGGTGCTTTACACCGATGACGGCCAGTTCGATAAGTACCTCTTCCTTAAGGCAAACCCCAATATCGTCCTGATGGATACGACGGTTATCGCGGCGAGCCCGGTGCGCCTGACGGTTTCCGGTATGGGCGATGCGCTCGCAACCTACTTCGAGGCCCAGGCGACGCACGATGCCGACGGCGGCACCTGCGCTGGCGGCAAGGGCGGCATGGCTGGTCTGGCGCTCGCCAAGCTCTGCTACGAGACGCTTATGGCCGATGGCGTCAAGGCCAAGGTTGCGCTGGAGAAGGGTGCGCTCACGCCTGCCGTCGAGCACATCATCGAGGCCAATACGCTGCTTTCGGGCATTGGCTTTGAGAGCTCGGGCCTTGCTGCTGCTCATGCCATCCACAATGGCCTGACGATGCTGCCCGAGTGCCACGGCATGTATCACGGCGAGAAGGTCGCCTTTGGCACTATCGTCCAGCTGGTACTTGAGGATGCCCCGACCGAGAAGCTCGAGGAAGTCTTGGGCTTCTGCATTGAGCTGGGCCTGCCGGTCACGATGAAGGAACTTGGCGTTGCCGAGCTTACGCGCGAGCAGGCCATGATTGTTGCCGAGGCCGCTTGCGCGCCCGAGGACACCATGTGCAATATGCCGTTTGAGGTGACGCCCGAGATGGTCGCAAACGCCATCCTGGGTGCCGACGCACTGGGTCATTATTACCTTATGGATGAGTAAACTAAACTAAGGTAAGGAAGGGGCAAAGCCAACAGATGGCTTTGCCCCTTTTTGCTATGGTGCAAAGGGGCAAGGTTACTTTGCACCAATCGTTGTTTGATGAAGGGCGGATTCTCGTATGGCGCTTCCTATGGTTTACGGCGGTCCCGGCCGTTATGC
>UQZC01000098.1 GCA_900545505.1 uncultured Collinsella sp. | reverse complement strand
ACCGCAGGAAGCTTGGATACGCCTAGGCGCGGTCCAAGAAATCGTCCGCACCCCCTTAAAGGCAAAAACGCTCCGTATTTCACCGCGACTTATCGAGGGGATGGGTTTTAGATACGGCCAAGGTCGTAGGATTGGGCGGCTGCTTCGCCGGCGCAGATGAGGTTGGTTGTGGCTTCTTGCGGATCGAGTGCCTGTTCCAGGTCCATGGGCTTGCGGCAGATCGGAAGCACCAAGTCGATGCCCTGCACACACACCGCATCCAGGTTGTCAGCGCGACCGCCCACGACAGCGATCACCGGTTTGCCACACCGCTTGGCACGGCGCGCCACGCCCACCGGCGCCTTACCGGCGGCGGATTGCTCATCCATATTGCCCTCGCCTGTAATGACCAGGTCGACATCGCGCACGCGCTCGTCAAACCCCACGAGATCGAGCACCGTCTCTACACCCGAGCGCAGCTCCGCACCGAGCGCCAGCAACGCCGCGCCCAAGCCACCGGCAGCGCCCGCGCCGGGCACACCGAGCACCGAGCCAAATGTCCGTGCGCCCTCGGGTGTGCGCAACAAACCCTGGGCTCGAGCTCCGGCAATCGCAGCATCGAGCAGGCGACCGTAGCCGACCATCCAGTTGTCGTACTTGCCCAGCGCCTCGGCATCATCCGCCGGCAGGCCCTTCTGCCCGCCAAACACCGCCAGTGCGCCTCGACGCCCCACGAGCGGATTCTCGACATCGGAAAGCACAACGATACGAGCATCATCCAAAGCCTGCAGCGCTGGCGCCAAATCAACGCTCGCCACCTGCTCAAGGCCGGCAAGACCGGGGGCGACATCGCATCCCTGATCATCGACCATACGCGCGCCCAGCGCCTGCAGCATGCCGGCGCCACCGTCGTTGGTGGCACTGCCGCCCAAGCCAATATAGATAGTCTTTGCGCCCGTGCGAACCGCGCGAAGCATGAGCTCACCCACGCCATAGGTCGAAGCCGCAAGCGCCGCCGATTCTGTACAGGGCGAGTACCCAATACCCGCCGCCTCGGCCATCTCGATGACCGCGGACTCGCGCTCGCCGTCCACCAGCATCCGGGCAGACGCGCGGTCGCCCAAGGGGCCTGCGACATCGCAGGTCACAATCTCACCGCCGCACGCAGCAACGGCATCGAGCGTCCCCTCGCCACCATCTGCCAGCGGCAACGCGGCCACCTGGGCATCGGGCCACACACGGCGCACGCCTTCGGCAACGGCCGCCTCTGCCTGCGCGCTCGAAACGCTGCCCTTAAAGGAGTCGATCGCCAGCAGCACACGGCGGGGCCGGCGGCACGCAGGACCAAAGTCAACCTCCGTGCCAGCATCCTCACCGGCACCTGCAAGCGCTGCGGCGTGAGCGGCGTGCGCTTCAAGATCGGCCCCACAACCGCAATCAGCGCCGCCCGCACCGCGCAGACCGCCAAAACAGCTACTCAGCAGCTCGCGGCATTCATCCGCCAGGACCCCAGCCGTCACGTTAAACCGATGATTCAGGCGCGAGTCGGCATTCAAATCGTATAGGGATCCCAACGCGCCCGCCTTGGCGTCGCTCGCGCCATACACGCAGCGCCCCACGCGCGCGTTAACCATAAGGCCCGCGCACATGCAGCAGGGCTCAAGCGTCACATAGACCGTGCAATCGGAAAGGCGCCAGCGTCCAAGCGCCTGGGCTGCAGCGCACACGGCCGCAAACTCGGCATGAGCCGAAGGATCCTGGTCGAGCTCGCGACGATTATGCGCCCGCGCGACAATCTCGCCCGCGCGCACCACTACGGCTCCGATGGGCACCTCGCCCACCGCCGCGGCGGCGCGCGCCTCCGCCAGCGCCTCGCGCATGAACTTCTCGTCGATTTCGGTGATCGTCATCGTTCGCCTTCCCTGTTGCAAATTCAAAACGATGCTATCATTACGACTCACGGAGAGATGGCAGAGCGGTTGAATGCGGCGGTCTTGAAAACCGTTGAGCGCGAGAGCGTTCCGGGGGTTCGAATCCCCCTCTCTCCGCCACTTTAGTGATTCACCGGTGTCATGGTCCGCTCAAACAGTGCATCGACCACGTCGGCTATCTCGGGTCGACGCTCAAGATCGTGGCCCGATTCCCACCATATCGTGAAAAGTCGAATAATACCGCCGGCGACAAACTCAGACGTCGTCTCGAGTGACACGGGGGCCAGGGCATCCTCGGCAAGCACGTTCATCACACGCTCGCGGATGGAACGGGCAATGCGGTCGCAAATAACGTTGGTCAACATACCCGACATGCTGCTTGCCAAAATGTTATCCATGAGCCGCTCGTGCGTCAGAATCAAATCCATGGCATCGTCCAAAATCGCGTGTCGAAGCGCGCGTACGTCCTCGGCAGACACCGCGCCGGCCTCATCGGGCTGTTTTTGCGGCAAGCCCGACATGAGCTCATCGATATAAAAGGCAAAGTAATCGTTCTTGTCGCGAAAGTGCTTGTAGAACGTCGTGCGGCGAATCATGGCGCGGTCGCACAGCATGGCAACCGTCAGGTCCTCAAAACGATGCTCCTCGAGAAGCTCGGTAAAGGCATCGAACAGGGCGCGGTAGGTTTTCTTGATGCGAAGGTCCACTGGTATCGCCATCCTCAGGGCAAAGACAACACTCGTCAATCTGTCGCATATCTTACACCTGTACCTCGCGCGCTTTGCCCCGGTGCCAACCCCGCCGAAAACACAACGCTTACCGGAAAGTTCGGCACGGTAAAACGTTGCGGGTATACTAGTAGCGTTATACCAACGGCAGCTGGCGCATGCCGCCGCGGCCATTCGAAACGGAGACATCATGATTACCGTCATCATCGGCATCGTTGTTGTCATTGTGATTGTCTGCGCCATCGCCGGCATCTACAACAACATGGTCACCAAGCGTAACCGCATCGATAACGCCTGGCAGAACATCGATACGCAGCTGCAGCGCCGTAACGACCTGATCCCCAACCTGGTCGAGACCGTCAAGGGCTACGCCAAGCACGAGCAGGAGACGCTCTCCGCCGTGATCAGCGCGCGTAACACCGCCGTCAAGGCCACCACGCCCGAGGCCAAGATGGAAGCCGACAACGTGCTGACCGGTGCGCTGCGCCAGCTCTTCGCCGTAGCCGAGGCCTATCCCGATCTTAAGGCAAACACCAACTTTACGCAGCTGCAGGCATCGCTCGAGGATACCGAGAACAAGATTAGCTATGCACGCCAGAGCTACAACGATTGCGTGCTCAGCTACAACAACGCCATTCAAACGTTCCCGGCTGTCATCTTTGCCGGCATCTTCCAGTTTAAGGAGCGCCAGGGCTTCGAGCCCGCCGAAGCAGCCCGCCAGGCCCCGACCGTCAAGTTCTAGTAGTTTGGCAGCGCATCCTTAATCGGCCAAATGCATAAACCGCCCCGTCGAATGCATACTTCGACGGGGCGGTTTCTTTTTTCGCGAAGGTCCCCCTCTAAGCGCCGTGCATTTTTAGGAGTATTCAACATAACCAAGAGCTTCGGGCGCCACGATACATGCCGAAGACCGCGAATATCCCTGCAAATCAAACGCTATAAGCCCATAACCCCGCCCATCATTCGTAGAAAACATCGAGAACTCCCGATTTTTTGCCCGAGGTCGGTATGCAGGGGCCTTCGATTGCAGAATACTCGCAAAAATGCACGTCGCCACCGCCCCCACATGGCGCGAAGCAAAAAAGGGCGACCTTCCTTTCCGGCGCACTCCGCAGGACGAAAACCTCCGCCGCACGAAGTGCGCAGCGGGGGTTCTTTCATGTCCGAGGACGCGCCGGGAGGGAAGGCCGCCCTCGGGCCGGACAGCTAAGACTGCTTACGCGACGGTGTAAACCCAGTTGTGCTTATCCTCGACAGCACCGGACTGGATGCCAGTCAGGGTCTCGCGAAGCTTCTTCATCACAGGGCCGATCTCGGTGTAGCCAGCCGGGAAGGTCACGGTCTCGTCGGCGCCGTAAACCTTGTTGTCAATCTCGCCAACCGGAGAGATGACGGCAGCGGTGCCGCACAGGCCGCACTCCACAAAGGTACCGGCCTTGACCTCGGCCCACTCGACGGGACGCTGGTCAACGGTCATGCCCAGGTCCTGAGCAACCTGAACGAGCGAACGACGGGTGATAGAGGGCAGGATGGAGTCGGTGTGCGACTGCGGAACGACGAGCGTGCCATCCTCTTTCACGAACAGGACATTGGCGCCACCGGTCTCCTCGACATAGGTGCGGGACTCGGAGTCGAGATACAGGTTCTCGGCATAGCCCTCGCGATGGGCCTCCATCGTGGGCTTAAGGGACATGGCGTAGTTCAGGCCGGCCTTGATGTTGCCGGTGCCGTGCGGTGCGGCACGGTCATACTCGGAAACGCGCAGCTTGACGGGCTTGAGGCCACCCTTAAAGTACGGACCGACCGGGGTCACGAGAATGCGGAACGTGTACTCAGGAGCGGGAGCCACGCCGATCACGTCACCGGAGCCGATCATAAACGGACGCACGTACAGGGTCGCGCCGGAGCCGAAGGGCGGAACCCAGGCGGCGTTGGCAGAAACGACCTGCTTGACGGCCTCAACGAACTTGTCCTTGGGGAACGGGGGCATCTCGAGGCGCTGGGCAGAGTTATACATACGCTCAGCGTTCATGTCGGGACGGAAGCAGACGATGCTGCCGTCCTCGGCGGTGTAGGCCTTCAGGCCCTCAAAGACCTCCTGGCAGTAATGGAAGATACCGCCGCACTCGGAGACATGCAGGGTGTGGTCGGTGGTCAGGCCGCCCTCGTCCCACTCGCCATCCTTCCAATGAGCCTCGTAGCTGTAATCGGTCTTCATGTAGCCAAAGCCGAGGCTACCCCAATCGATATCCTTCTTCTCGACAGTCATATGTCGCTCCTTACATACACAGTTGCATACTCGCGAACCCGTACGCAAGGACCGAGGCCGGCCGCGTCGCAACGTCGCACGCCCAGAGCGTAGAGCCGGACGGGACACGCGAACAGCATCAAAGCCGATGGCACGTCGATTCGCATGCACGAGATTGTACTCCGCACGCGCGTCGGATAAAACGTTTTTCTTTAACTAACTAAAGTATTTTCATTTGATCGAAGCTAAAGAGGCCCGCCACCGTAAGCGGTGACGGGCCTCAACTGTACGGTCTGCGCGCTGGCTCGAGCTAGGCGTTCTATTTACCCAGCTTGGCCTTAACCAGACCGACCACGGTCGGGATGATCGACACGGCAACGATGCCGATAATCAGCAGCTCAAAGTGCTCCTGCACAAAGGGAATGCCGCCAAAGAAGTAGCCCAGCAGCGTAAAGACCGTCGACCAGGTAATGCCGCCCAGCACGTTAAAGACGACAAAGTTGCGCCAGTGCATGCCGCCCATGCCAGCGATAAAGGGCACAAAGGTGCGGATAAACGGGAAGAAGCGACCCAGGAAGATGGCCAGGTGACCCCACTTGTCCAAGAAGTCCTCGGACTTTTTGATGCGCTCGGGCGTCATGGCCTTGACCTTGCCCGAAGCGATGATCTTGCGGCCAAAGAAGTGACCGATCATAAAGTTGCACTGATCGCCCAAAATGGCAGCGGCCCATGCGGTGGCCAGAAGCGCCACGATGTTAAAGCCGCCGTTGTGGGCAAAGAAACCCGAGGCGAACAGCAGCGAATCACCGGGAAGGAACGGGAAGAACACCACGCCCGTCTCGATAAAGATGATCAGGAATACGCAGCCGTAGGCCATAAGCGGGCCGGCGGCGATCCAGCTGGCGATCGCGGTGCGCGGGTCCTTAAGCAGCTCGGCAATAAAATTGATGAAACCCATGAAGTAAAACCTCTCAGTTGTGGGCGCGGATACGTCCAAGTTGACCAGTATACGGTTGCGATGCGAGCGCGGGCCAAACCCCTCAAAAGTCTTACTTCATTACCAGCAAGTTTGCATAACTGACACCTGGGTTGATTTCCGATCTCAGCCGAACACATTGAGCAAATAGGCCGTTCCCGCAGTT
>UQZC01000097.1 GCA_900545505.1 uncultured Collinsella sp. | reverse complement strand
CACGCTGCTCATCTACGCGAACGCCGGCAGCGGCAAGGTCGTCGGCCAGCTTGGTATTGGGACGATAGCCCATGGCAAGCACCAGCGTATCGGCACCGGTGATGGTGTGGATCTCGCCATCCTTCTCGTAGCTGATGGTGTCCTCGGTGATCTCGGTCACCTTGGCCTCGGTCAGCACGTGGACGCCCTTGGAGAGCATGCGCGTGATGAGCACCGCGCGACCGGCACCGCCCTCGTTGGCGGCGAGCGTCTTGGTCATCTCGATGACGGTGACATCGCGATTGGCCGGCGACAGGTCGTTGACCAGCGGAGCCAGATAATCGGCCGTCTCGCAGCCAACGGTGCCGCCGCCCACGATGACGATCTTCTTGCCCGGGAAAGCCTTGCCGCCCAGCAGGTCGTCAGCCGTCATAACCTGCTTAAAGCCCTGCATGAAGGCCGGAGCGATGGGCTCGGCGCCATAAGCCAGGACAACCTCGTAGCCGGCGTAGTCGCGTTGAATGTCCTCGGCAGTAAGCTCGGTGCCAAATACGCACTTCACGCCCGCCTCAGCAAGACGGCGATACTGATACTTGATCACGCGGGTGAGTTCCTGCTTTGCCGGCGGAACGGCCGCGATGCGCATCTCGCCGCCCGGCTCATCCTGCTTGTCAACGAGCACCACGTTGTGGCCGCGCTTGGCGGCAATGTAGGCTGCCTCCATGCCCGCAGGACCAGCGCCCACAACGAGCACGTTCTTGGCCTCGGCGGCAGGCTCGTAGCCGGCCTCGTCGCGCTCAACGTCCGGGTTGACGGTACAGGAGATGCGCTTGCCGAACATAATGCCGTTCAGGCAGCGCAGGCAGCCGATGCAGGGGCGGATGTCGTCGGCGTTGCCGGCAGCGGCCTTATTGCAGAACTCGGCATCGCACAGATTGGCGCGGCCCATCATGCAGATGTCGGCAGCGCCGTCCTCGATCAGCTCCTCGGCGATCCAGGCCTCGTTGATACGTCCGACGGTGGCGACGGGAATGTTGACGTGCTTTTTGATCTCGCGCGAGCAGGCGGCATGCGAGGCCTGCTGCGTACCGGCGGCGGGAATCGCGGAGCCGCGCTTGATGGTGGTGCCGCCCGACACATGAATCATGTCGACGCCGGCCTTCTCCAGGCGACGTGAGACGTAGATCATGTCGTTGAGGGTCAGGCCGCCATCGGTGTACTCGTCGCCCGAGATACGGACGTCGATGATAAAGTCCTTGCCGCAGCGCTCGCGAATCTCGGCGATGACCTCGAGCAGAAAGCGCATACGAGCGTCGAGCGAGCCGCCGTACTCATCGGTACGCTTGTTGTAGAGCGGAGTCAAAAAGCCGCCGAGCATACCGTGGGCGTGCGCCGCATGGACCTCGACGCCATCGACGCCGGCCTTCTGCATACGCACGGCAGCGTCGCCAAACTGATGCGTGAGCTCGTGGATCTCGTCGACCGTGATAGGACGCGGCGCCTCGCGGGCATAGGACGGGCCCACAAAGGACGGGGCGATCAGGCGCGGCGTGCCCGGAATGTTAAAGGCCATGTAGGCGGGGTGGAAGAGCTGCGGCATGATCTTGCAGCCGTACTCGTGGACGGCTGCGGCGAGCTTTTCCCAGCCGGGGATAAACGTGTCGTCGTAGCAGCACATGTCACCCGGCAGATAGGTATAGGTAGGCTCGACCGTCACGACCTCGGTGATGATAAGGCCAACGCCGCCCTTGGCGCGGGCACGGTAATGATCGACCAAGTCGTCGGTCACATAGCCATGATCGGCCAGGTTCGTGGACACCGGCGGCATAAAGACGCGGTTCTTGACCTCGGTCGTACCGACCTTGATCGGGCTAAAGAGCATCGGATAGGCGGAAGACTCCATACAGGGTTCCTTTCGTTTAAGCCGCTCGGCGGCAGTTGCTAACGTACTTATCGTATCAGCAACTGCCGCATCCGCAGTCAAACATACCCAAACGCCGGTCGGCTAATGAATACCGCGGTCCAAGTCTTCGGCGATTTTGTCCACGCCCTTAAGTGCGGCGCACGTCTTTTTGTTGGAGCAATGCCCCGTGCAAACGCCACCCTGAGCGCAGTCGGCGCAGGTGCCCTTGCGGTAGATGCGCACGCATACCGCGACAAACGCAATACCGATAACAGCCAGTACAACAATATCGATAGGTGCCATAGCAAGCCTCCTCTAGTTAGCCACTACTTACTTTACCCCATTCTCCACCTAACAAAAGGGACAGGTTTATTTTGGTCGGTTTTATCTGCGGAAACGCCACATCTTAACTTCTGGAGCAAAGCAATCTGACCCCATTGCACCAAAAAGCCCGAGTGTCGCTGGGACACCCGGGCTCGTGGAAAGGGGTTAATCCTTATTCGGACTTAAGCGGAAACTGCGGCGGAAGCAGTGTTGGTCTCGTCCTCGTCGGTCCATGCATGCTTGGGCATGGGACGGAAGATCTGGAAGAGCATCGCAACCAGCAGCACGATGGCCACAATCGTCCAGATACCAAACTGTCCAAGAACAAGCAAGTTGTAGAACTGGTTGATGAACAGGCCGATCACCCAAGCAAAGGCGCACTCGTAACCGATGGCGATCGCAGTCCACTTGCCGGAATCCATCTGGTTGCGGATGGTGCCAATGGCGGCAAAGCACGGAGCGCACAGTAGGTTGAAGGCGCCGAAGGCAACGCAAGCGCCCATGGTGGGGAACATGCCGGCAAACGCGGTCCACAGGCTCGGGTCGGTCTCGCCCGCGTCGGCGACGGACAGCAGCGAGCCGGCGGTGGCGACGACGTTCTCCTTGGCGACGAGGCCAGAGACAGTCAGCGCGGTGGCCTGCCAGGTGCTAAAGCCGAGCGGGGCGAAGATCCAAGCGACCAGGTTGCCCAGCATGGCAAGCACGGAGTAGTCCATAAACTCCTCGGGGATGCCGTCCATCGCAGGCAGGAAGCCAAAGGAACCGTTATAGCTACCAAAGTTGGAGAGGAACCAAACGACGACGGTGGACGCAAAGATGACCGTGCCGGCCTTCTTGATAAAGGCCCAGCAGCGCTCCCACACGTGCAGCGCCCAGGAACGGATCGCCGGGAAGTGGTAGGCAGGAAGCTCCATGACAAACGGGGTCGGACGGCCGGCGAAGAGCTTGGTCTTCTTGAGCATGAGGCCCGAGGCGATGACGGCAAAGACGCCCAGGAAGTAGAAGAGCGGGCTGATCCATGCGGCCGTGGTGGAAGAATCGCCAATGATGGAGCCCATGAGCAGGGCGATGATCGGCAGCTTGGCGCCGCAGGGGATGAACGTGGTGGTCATGACCGTCATGCGGCGGTCCTTCTCGTTCTCGATGGTCTTGGTGGCCATGACGCCGGGGACGCCGCAGCCCGAGGACACGAGCATGGGGATGAACGACTTACCGGACAGGCCAAAGCGGCGGAACACGCGGTCCATGATAAAGGCGACGCGGGCCATGTAGCCGCAGTCCTCCAGGAAGGACAGCATCACGAACAGCAGGAACATCTGCGGCACAAAGCCGAAGATGGCGCCCAGGCCGCCAACGATACCGTCGCAGACCAGCGAATCGACCAGGCCACCGTCCTCGGTGCCACCCGCCACGAGGGCATCGTGCACCATGGTGGTGATACCCGGGACATAGGGGCCGTACTGTGCCGGGTCGACCGAGTCGGCGTCGTCACCCGCGGCCTCGACAGCCGCGTCGTAAGCGTCGCGGCCCTGACCGAGCACGTACCAGCCGTCGGTGCCGAAGAGCTGGTCGTTGGTGAAGTCCGTCACCGTGCCACCCAAGGTGGAAACGGCGATGTAGTACACGCAGAACATGATGACGACAAAAATCGGCAGGCCCAGGATACGGTTGGTAACCACGCGGTCGATCTTCTCGGAGGTGCTCATCTTGGCCGGGGCTTTGGTGAGGCACTCGTCGATGATATGAGCGATCACGCCGTAGCGCTCACCGGTGATGATGGACTCGGCATCGTCGTCGCAGTCCTGCTCGCACTGGGCGACCAGCTCCTCCACGCGAGCGGCCTTCTCCTTGGTGAGGTTGATGAGTTTGCAGGCGTCTGCATCACGCTCGAACAGCTTGACGGCGTAATAGCGGCGCTTGTTGGCGGGAACGCTCGCCGGCAGATTGTTCTCGATGTGGTCCAGAACGTCCTCGATGGAAGAGTCGAACTTGTGCTCCGGCACCTGGCCCTTGGAAGCTGCGGACTTCTTGACCTGCTCGAACAGCTCCTTGATGCCCTTGTTCTTAAGAGCGGAGATCATCATGACCGGGCAGCCGAGCTTCTTGGAGAGCTTGTCGGTGTCGATCTTGTCGCCATTCTTCTCGACCAAGTCGGCCATGTTGAGGGCAACGACCACGGGCAGGCCGGTCTCGATAACCTGAAGCGCCAGGTACAGGTTGCGCTCGAGGTTGGTGGCGTCGACCACCTGAACGACAACATCGGGCTCGCCACTCATGAGGTAATCGCGCGAGCATTGCTCCTCGGGGCTGTAGGGGGAAAGCGAGTAGATGCCAGGGAGGTCCGTGATGGTAACGTTCTTGTCGCTTAGGAGCTTGGCCTCCTTTTTCTCAACCGTGACGCCGGGCCAGTTGCCAACGTAGCCGTTGGCGCCGGTGATCAGGTTGAAAAGCGTGGTCTTGCCGCAGTTGGGGTTACCCGCCAGCGCGACATGGATCTGAGAATCCGCCATTCAATCCTTCTTCCTTGTGCGCCCGCGCTGCTTTCTCCGCGCGGGCTGGATAATGTGCTTCAAAGTTGCTGCATTAAGTTAGAAATACCTAACTTTATCTGCAGAAATATACGCCGCGAGCCCTTACTGAACCTCGACGACGGCCGCCTCCTCCTTGCGGATGGAAAGCTCGTAGCCGCGCACGTTGATCTCGACCGGATCACCGAGCGGTGCGACCTTCACGACCTTGAACGAAGTGCCCTTGATGAGCCCCAGGTCCATAAGGTGGCGGCGAAGCGCACCCTCACCGTGAAGCTTGACGATGGTAGAGCTCTCGCCCACCTTAACGTCACCCAACGTCTTCATCCTCTTGTCCCCCTTTCGGTTTTTATGAAATGCTGCAGACTAACCGACGGTCATGATGTGCATGGCAACCTTGGAATCGATGCCAAAGCGTGCGCCCAGCACCGTGACGATGATATTGGCACCACTCGAGCTCACCACGTGGATTTCGTTGCCCTCGACAAAGCCGAGGTCCTTGAGGTGGTGTTTCATGTCCTCATTGCCCTTTACACGAGACACGCGCACGGTTTCGCCCGCTTTTACCATCGAAAGCGGCATGGCCGGCATCTGCGGTCCGCAAGACATGAGTGGCTCCTAACGTCAGTTCGTCCTCAACATCGACGCGATAAAAGTTAACCACGTCTATGTTCGCTTTAGTAAACTAGCACGTGGTTAACTTTTTGGAAAGGGTCTCTATTCAGTTTTCGAAAAAGTTTCCTATACGAAACAAAAAGGCGCGGCAAAGAGCCGTCCTTTGCCGCGCCCCGTCATGCTTAAAGCGAGAGGTTTCTAATCGACGTAACGCAGGAAGCCTCATCCACGCCCGAAACGCGGAAGATGATGTCCTCGCCGCACTCGCCGTAGAGAGCCATGAGGCCCATAACGTCGCGACCGTCGGTATGACGGTCACCGATGCTGACCGACACGTCGCTACGATGCTTGGCAATGATGTCATAGAGCAACGCAACCGGGCGGGCATGTAGTCCCAACGGATCTTTAATCGTCTTTGTAAACTCGACCATGTCCCCTCCCACGACATCGCACATTCGGCCGGCAAAACCCAGCCACGTGGTAGTTATTGTAGCGTTAGATGCTTGTCGAGAGCCCCTCCGGATACCCCGTGGTCAAAAAGTGGCAAATATGAGTACTGTCACCAATTTAGTAGCAGCAAAATCGAGAGCAAATTGCCTACTTTGAGCGATTCGAAGAGGTTGAAAGCGGTAGCGCGCACAGTCGTGGTGTAAGAAGCAAGGGAGGGCCATCGCCTAGAATCG
>UQZC01000096.1 GCA_900545505.1 uncultured Collinsella sp. | reverse complement strand
TAGTCAATTCAAGGTGGCGGGGAAGGGAATCGAACCCCTGACACGAGGATTTTCAGTCCTCTGCTCTACCAACTGAGCTACCCAGCCATTTGAGGTGTGCCTTGTTTCAAGGCTTGATTAGTATAACCAAGGACGCGTTCCGGTCAACCGAGAATTTTAAAAAAGTTTTTGAGCACAGCCTCGGTTCTATAAATCGGCACGTCAGAGGCATCAGCCGGCAGCGAGAAGTTTTTCACTCAGAGCCGCACGGGCAAACTCACTTGGCGTCATCCCCTCGGCAGCCGCCCGTCGACGAATGGCCTCCTTCATTCCCAGAGGAATCTTGACCGACAGCGTTGCCGTCCCCTCACCTGAGAGCGGGGGCCGTCCATGCACGATCCCACCAACGGTGTGTTCGCCATCCGGAAACTCTCCGCGCTCGTACGACTCGCACCACGCGTCAATCATTTCATCCGTTACAACCTGACCATTAGCGGCCGTATACGTTTTGCCCATCATCGACCCCTTTGCCGAGCCTGTTCAATCTCCTGCCAAAATTTCTTCTGGACTGGAGACAAGGCATGAATGATAAGCCACCCACGAACAAGCTCGACCGCGACAAGCTCCACGCTTCGTCCGTCTGGGAGCCATCCAATCGCAAGCCATCTCGGCGGCTCGTCCTTCGACTCGCGACGAATGCACTCAGTAACCGCAAGCCAAGCGCTAAGCACCTGCTTTTCCGTCAGGTGCTTTTTAGCGTTGGGATGGATCTCAACATCCATGCATCTTCTCCTCCATCTTACCCAATTTCGTATGACGAAAGTCTGCTGTCGCCAATTCTTAAGCCGGCACGCGTTGGAGAGCAGGGGTCGAAACAATGATTGAAGGACGCTCTAGTACGGCCCAGGCGCCGGGGCAGGAGCACATACACCAGGGACGTACGTTTTCGTAGCGCGCGAGGATATTGCCGTCGCGATTGATGAAGGCGATGTCGATGGGATAGGCCATAAAACACGTATGGACCGAAGAGCAGCATGGAAACGCCATGACGAGCGGCAGGCCGTTGGCGGCAACCGGACGCCGTCCCAGCATGCCGCGCAGGCGCACGACAAACGACTCCGCCACCACAAACTCGGCCGGCGTCCAACCCAGCCTGTTGAGTGCCCGCGCGTAGGCGATGTAGGACGAGACCGCGGTCACATGACCACCCCCGGACGCCATGGATCGACCGTCACCGCGCGCTCGTGCGACAACGTTGTCGGCGCCCCCAGCAAAACGCCAGCGATGCTGAGAGAAGTCGGCCACGGCTCATAGTGCATGGTGCAGGTGTAGGTCCTAAACGTACCGGATAGGGAGAGCAGGCCACCATCCGATGCCTTCGCGCCTTGCTCGCTCGACACTTCGATCTGCAAGTCATAGCCTTCCATGGCATTCAGAATTTGAGTCTGAACCGTCGCCGAGGCATCGGCAGAGCTTTCGTCGCCCTCCCCCTCCGACGCCACGGCGTGCGCCAACACGATGTCGGGCACCACGCGGTCGAAGCGCGCGACAGCGCTGGCAAAGATCATGACGTTGTACACGACGAGTGCCAGCACCAGCAAAACGGGCGTAACCACTGCCATCTCAACCGTCGCTTGGGCGCGCTCCTCGCGCAGACGCATGCGGATACTCATTACGACCCACCGCCCAGAGCGCCAACCAGCGTGGCGACATCGCGGGTGAGCGGGATGGAGCCGCCGCCGGGCAGAGGAATCTCCGCAAGTGTGAACACCGTACCGCTAATGGTGCGTTCGACTTGATATTCCAACGCCTCGCAAAGCGCCTTGGGATCGGTCACGCCCAACGGAATACTTCGCAGTTTGTCTTGCGCTTGAGAGAGACCCGCAATGTCAGACCCCGGGCTCTTAATGACATTTGCGGAATCGGTCAGCACCGGCTTTCGCAGGCGCAAGTCGCACGGCTCCAGGCCCAACGCCGCCACGGACGCCGAAACGGTATCGCCGAGCCACGATGCGATGGAGCCCAATGCGCCGCTGCCCCCTCCTAGGCCCTTAATCATCTCGTCCATAAGTTCGTCGGCTGAGCCTTGGATATCACCGTATCCCACGAGTAGCCGTCCCCAAACATCCATGACGCCGTCGAGCACGCCGGCAACGCCGCCCGAGCGTTCCTTCAATGTCGAGAAAAATCGCGAAAGCACGTTGTTTTGCGCCGTCGCCTCATCGGGCGCCAGCACCGCGGCAGAGATAGCACCGCGATCGCCAAGCCTGACTGCCGCGTTAAACGAGGAGTTAAGTTGATCGGGGCTGGTAATGTCACCCGAAACTGCAAAGGCGACCACGCCGTTGCGGCCAGGTGGGGCGATACGCGGGCGCTCGCCGGAAAGCGCTTTAATGGCCTGGTCAAACGCATTGCCCGCACGGTCGGCCTCATCCTCGGTCTGACGCTCAAGTTCGAGTTCTTTGTTGCGGCATTCGACGTAGTCTTCCAGAGCCTCTTTGAATCGATCAAAGTGGTACTCAAAGCCGTTTTCGATAGAAGTCGAAGGAGCCGCAACGGCACCGAGCGACGAAACACCAAAATGGCATCTATTGCATTTGTCCTGCCCGTCATAAGCAGCAACCGAGGCCAGCCCGCATGGCGCCCCCTTCTTATAGTTGGGGCAACTCGTTCCGTAATGCAGATACGTCTTGCCATCGATGGCACTGGTTGGCCACACCGTATCGGTATAGAGTTCCGTCGCTCGCACCTCGTCAGTGTTGCGCGGCAACAGCGGGATATAGGAAGCGACTTCATCTCCGTCCTCGGTTACATATGCACGATTGACCTCTGTACTCGCATAGGTGTAAAACGCCTTGCGCGCCGCCGACTCCGCCTTCGTCTCGACGCTTGAACCCTGCGGTTTTTCGTCTGCCAGGCGTTGACGGTAGTAGGTCTTCGCGCGGTCGAGCGCCACCTGTGGCTCCCACGAAATGCTCGAGGCATAATGCGGGTTCTGCTCACCCGAGAGCTTTGCCAAACTCCTCGTACGTTCCCACATGCATGAACAGCTACCGACCGAAGCCGGAACCGATCCACCGCAATCCGCAAGCCAGGCGCGTTCTTTTGCTTTCGCCGTCTCCTCCAAGGCCTTCTGCAGCTCATCTGCTGCGCGCTCCAGATCTTTCGATGTGTCTTTAATGGCATCGGTCGAGATCTCAGAACCCTCGAGCGCAACGAAATCCGACTCGGACGTCCTGGGCACGGCAAGCGCCGTACCGGTATAGGTCACACTATCGGTATCCTGCGCCGACACCGCCTGCGTGGCACGCGCGGCAATCAGATACGGCAGAGCCGTCTCGATTTTCTGCAAGCCTTCCGATGCGCTTTTGGCAAACTTGTTGCGCGTTTTAATGATCTCAATCCCGGTGTCGACCATATTGCCGGCAACTGGTTCGGCACCCGGGATGAGGATGGCGACCAGGCCCGTCCCGATCGTGGCAAACCCCGCTAGCCCCAGACTCAAGATGCTCGCATCAACCACCGTGGCAGCCGTGTGATAGGACGACACTACGTTGGCACCCGCCAGCGCGCCGCTATCGGCCGCCACCTGGGTGTCCCCCGCGCGCGACATGCTCCATATCGCCGAGGTCGACGAAAACAACAACGTGAGCACCACTAGGATGACCACGGCAGAAGAAAGCGTGGTGTAGGCACCGTCTTCGATAAACAGGTCGATACCGGCGCGGCCCATAAAGCCGCCTCGCTTGCGATGGCAGCTCGGACGGCGCGTCAAAACGCGTCTAGACCAGAAACGCTTAATCCCATGCAGCAATCCACGAATCATAATCTCCCTCCAGCCATTCGGGACGTGATTGATACGAGACATCGACCTTGAGCTCAACGTAGCCACCCTCGGCGGTACCACCCATAGCCTGCGCAAACGCACCGATCACAGGCAACGGCTTGACCTCGCCGGAAACGGACACGGACGAGACGCCACCCGCATCGGCCCGGCTAAGCTCAATATCCCACGACAACGGCCCGCCGGCATGAAAGATCGAAACGTTGGGCACTGCGGCAAGCCGGCGGCGGGTGAACTCCTTAAGATCGTCGTCCTCCGCCGTCGTCGTGATCATGAGCCGCGCGGTCTCGGCGGCGGCAGACTCCATGACCGCGCGCGTATAAAGCAGGCACACCGGTTGCAGTGCGAGAAGGATGAGCGTCAGAAACGTCGGCAGCAAAAAAGCGGCCTCGACCGTAGACTGCGCCCAGTCCTCGCGCGCGATATCAATACAACGCGATGTCCTTAGCGCCCGCAGCGGCGTCGATAACCGACGTCGAGGCAACGCCATGGGATGCCGCCCGCTCAACCAGCGCCGCCAAGCGTCCATCGGTGCCAGCACGCCAAAGTCCCACAATCGCCAGCACGATCGATAACAGCGCCACCGTGACGATGGCGTATTCCACAGTCGCTTGGGCAGATTCCTCGCGCAGGACGTCATGCATTTCACGACCCCTCCTTTGAGTTCGATGCCTGCGGGCTCAGGCGGATCACGCGCAGGCGGCACGAGGCATCGCCGGCATCCGCGGCAACCGTCACCATATCCACCCAGCCGCGCCCATCGCGCACGATGGCGCCCCATACGTTGCCCTTAATATCAAGATAGCCGCTCAGGGCGAGCTGGGCCGTTGGCACCTCGCGGTAGGCGCGTAACATATCCGCCGCTGCCTCGGTCATCGGTCGGTCCTCGGACCATGCAAGCCGGACCGCAATCGCGTTGTCCTCAGGCGAATCCGTCGCAGTGCCAGACCGCTTGTCGAGCGTCCGCAGAAAGGTTTGCGCCGTGACAGCGACATCCGAATCGTCCGCATCTCGCATCTCATCTTTTTGAGACGCCACCGCCGAATCTGAACCCGAATCGAAGGCGGCCCCAGGACGCTGCTGCTGCGCGGCGTTAAGCCCCCAAAGCACCGCCGCTATCGCCACGGTCAGGCAAGCAAACACCAGCAGCACCCCGATGGGGCGCTCGCCCTCTACAGGCTGTTGATGCCCTCGCTGATAGCGTTCCATAGATCTTGGACCTTGCCTTTAAATGCAACGATGGCAATAATCGCGATCACCACGAGCACGCCCACCAAAATGGCGTACTCGGTGGTACCCTGCGCGCTCTCCTCCTGCAACAGCTCCTTGGCGTGCTGGCGAGCGCGGATCGCCCGGCAAAAAGCCCAGTTCCAAGCCTTGTCAGCAACTTCGACCATCGTGTTCATGTATTCCTCCCTACATCATCCCGCCTGCTCCCAGCAGCGGGCCCAATATGGACAGAAGCAACGCCGGCAAGATGAGCGTGCCGGTGGGAATCAGCAGCTTGACGGGCGCACGCTCGATCTCGCGCTCGACCGCGGCGCGATGAGCCGCACGGATCTCGCGACTTTGAGCGACCAGCGTCTCGGCAAGTGGGGCACCCAGGGCGAGCGCCTGCCCCACCGTGATGGCAAAGGTCTCGAGCGCTCGCACGTCCAGATCGCGCGCGGCGGCCAACAACTCGTCCTCACGCGTGCCCACGCCCACCTGCCACGCCATGCAGGCCCGCTCAAGTCGAAGAGCCAGCACTGACCGGCGGTTGGCACAGAAAATCTCAAGCGCCGCATCAAACGAAAGACCGGCCGAAAGACCCAAGCGCACAACATCGATCATCTCGGACACTTCGCCGAGCGACACTCGCGCCGGGCCGCCCGCTCCAACCGCGCCCTTCACTCGCGCGGTCAGAGCATCGACCACCGAGCGACCCGCGACAGCGACCAGCACCGCCTCGCGCTTGCAGGCCCCTGCGATCTTGCGCGCGTCCGCCCGATCCAAACCCGTCGCGACAAATACACTCAGGGCACACAGGCAAGCCACAACTGCAACCAGGGCGCTCATAGCTCCACCCGCATAACGCGCCGGATAACCACCAGGGCAACGGCGTTGAAGGCAAGACCCAGCACCACAGCGCCCGCGCCGGCAGGCGTCGCAAGACCACGACGAAAATCTGCCGAAAGCAGCGCCAACACCGCGCACATGCCCGCCGGCATCGCCGCG
>UQZC01000095.1 GCA_900545505.1 uncultured Collinsella sp. | reverse complement strand
CCCCGCCACCTTGAATTGACTAGGACCTCTGCAAAGGGGTCCTTTTCTTTTATGTGGACCCGCGGAAAATGCATCCCAGTCTTTTGCGAAAAACGGGATGCGCTTTCCGGCCGCCTACTTCCGGCGCATATGTACATCTCGGCGCACCATCTCGGGCCCGCTCAGACATTCCTCCCGCTTTTGCGCCACTTTACAGACCGTTCGGTCGTCTGTCCGCACGCGCGGGTATACTCAAAACGATACTTTTCCTATGCAATACGATGCAGGCTCGGCCTGCACGATCCGAAGGGGGCAGTGATGGAGAGGATACTCGGCGTTAATCTCTCTGGCTGGTTTATTCCCGAGCCTTGGGTGACCCCGTCGCTATACGCGGCGACCGGTGCATCCAACGCGGCCGAGCTGCAGGAGGCCATGGGCACCGCCGCCTATAACGAGCGCATGCGCCGTCATTACGAGACGTTTGTGAGCGAGGACGATTTCCGTCGCATGGCGCAGATCGGCCTCAACGCCGTGCGCCTGCCGGTGCCTTGGTATGCCTTTGGCTCACAGGAGTCCGATGCCTCCTACATCTCGGTTGTCGATTACATCGACCGCGCGATTGAGTGGGCTGCCAAGTACAACATTCGCGTGCTGCTTGACCTGGCGACTGTGCCCGGTGGCCAGGGCGATTCCAACGATTCGCCCGCCACGCCGGAGGCTGTTGCCGAGTGGCATTCGTCCACCAACGGTCGTCATGTCGCACTCGACGTGCTCGAGCGCTTGGCCGATCGCTACGGCGAGGCCGAGAGCCTGCTGGGTATTGAGCTGCTGGATACGCCGCAGATGAGTGTCCGCAAGAGCCTCTTCACCATGACGGATGGCATTCCTGCTCACTACCTGCGCAATTTCTATCGCGATGCTTACGAGCTCGTCCGTTCGTATATGCCCGAGGATAAGATCGTCGTTTTCTCGTCGTCGGGGCATCCCAGCGAGTGGAAGCATTTTATGCGCGGCGCCAAGTACAAGAACGTCTACATGGACCTTCACCTGTACCATTACCGCGACGAGCATGCGCTCGACATCACGAGCCCCCGCGGGCTGACGACGGCGATTTCGCGTAACAAGCGCGAGCTTAAAGAAGCGATTTCAACTGGGTTCCCCGTGCTGGTGGGCGAATGGTCGGGCGCGGCGATCTTTGCCAACTCGTCGGTTACGCCCGAGGGCCGCAATGCCTACGAGCGCGTGTTTATCGCCAATCAGCTGGCTTCGTTTGCGCCGGCTGCCGGTTGGTTCTTCCAAACGTGGAAGACCGAGAAGCGCATTGCAGCATGGGACGCCCGCGCGGCGCTCGGCACGCTCGAGCGCGGCATGATTGAATAGGTTGATATGACGCAAAACAGCGCCCATACGGGCAAACTCTATGTGGTCGGCACGCCCATCGGCAACCTGGGCGACCTGTCCCCGCGCGTTGGCGAAGCCTTTGCCGCTGCCGATGTCATCTGCTGCGAAGACACGCGTGTGACGTCAAAGCTGCTGATGCACCTGGGCATTTCCAAGCCGCTTGTCCGTTGCGACGAGAATGTGATCGCCAGCCGCGCCGCCGGCCTGGTCGACCGCCTGCTGGCGGGGGAGACCCTCGCCTTTGCCTCGGACGCCGGCATGCCGAGCGTGTCCGATCCCGGCCAGGCGCTGGTCGAGGCGACGCGTGAGGCCGATGTGCCCGTCGAAGTTATTCCCGGGCCTTCTGCTTGCGTCACGGCGCTCGTTTCGTCCGGCATTCCCTGCGAGCATTTCTTCTTCGAAGGCTTTTTGGGTCGCAAGCACGGCGACCGCGTGCGCCGACTGCAGCGTCTTGCCGTGGTGCCCGGCGCACTCATCTTCTACGAGTCTCCACATCGCATCGTGGCGACGCTCGAGGCCGTGGCGGAGGTCTTTCCCCAACGTGAGGTTGCCGTCTGCCGCGAACTCACCAAGCTGCACGAGGAGGTCTTGCGCGGGCCCGCCGCCCAGCTCGCCGAGGAGCTGCGTGCTCGCGGCGAGGTAAAGGGCGAGATTGCGCTGGTCATCGCGCCGCCGAGCGAAGATGAGGAGGCCGGTATCGTGCCGGTTGGCGCCGCGGCAGCGGATCCCGACGAGGCTCTGCGCGAGGATATCCGCGCCGCGCTCGAGGAGGGAGAGCCCGCCTCTGCGGTGGCCAAGCGCCTGTCGCAGAAGTACTCGCGCCGTAAGCGCGATGTCTATGCCATGGTGCTCGATATGCAATAGATGGAGGATATCCAGCCCTTGCGCTATAATCATCCCCTGTATGCAACGTTTTTCTGGAGGACAAACCCCATGGATCAAAGTAAGCCTTCGTTCTTTATCACGACGCCCATCTACTACGTCAACGCCGATCCGCACCTGGGCACGGCTTATTCCACCATCATCGCCGACGTTCAGGCCCGTTATCGTCGCTCCGCCGGCTATAACGTCAAGTTCCTGACCGGCATGGACGAGCACGGCGAGAAGGTCGCCGAGGCCGCAGCCAAGCACAACATGACGCCGCAGGAGTGGACCGACAGCCAGGCTCCGCACTTCAAGGAGCTTTGGAGCAAGCTCGAGATCTCCAACGACGACTTCATCCGCACCACCGAGCCGCGCCAGCATCATGCCGTGCAGTACCTGTGGGAGCGCATGAAGGAGTCCGGCTACCTGTATAAGGGCAGCTACGACGGTTGGTATTGCGTGCCTGACGAGACCTACTTCACCGATACGCAGGTCCAGAAGGGCGACGAGGAGTACGGCAGCGTCGGCCAGCACCTGTGCCCCGACTGCCACCGTCCGCTTGAGCGCGTGCAGGAGGAGTCCTACTTCTTTAAGCTTTCCGCTTTCCAGGACAAGCTGCTCAAGCTTTACGACGAGCACCCCGACTTTGTCGAGCCTGCGTTCCGCATGAACGAGGTACGCAGCTTTGTCGAGGGCGGCCTTAATGACCTTTCCGTGAGCCGTACGAGCTTTGACTGGGGCATTCAGGTCCCGTTTGACGAGGGTCACGTGACCTACGTGTGGTTCGATGCGCTGCTCAACTATATGACGGCCGTCGGCTACGGTGTCGACACCGACGAGGCGCGTGCCGAGCTGGCCTATCGCTGGCCCGCGCAGTTCCACATCGTGGGCAAGGACATCATCCGCTTCCACTGCGTCATTTGGCCCGCCATGCTCATGGCCATCGGCGAGGCCCTGCCCGAGCACGTCTTTGCCCACGGCTTCCTGACCGTGCGCAATGCCGAGACCGGCAAGGCCGAGAAGATGTCCAAGAGCCGCGGCAACGCCATCGCTCCGCAGGACGTTATCGACATGTTGGGCGTCGAGGGCTATCGCTACTACTTTATGACCGACGTCGTCCCCGGCACCGACGGTGCCATCAGCTTCGATCGCATGGAGCAGGTCTACAACGCCGACCTGGCCAACAGCTGGGGCAACCTTATCTCGCGTTCGCTCAACATGAGCGGCAAGTACTTTGATGGTTGCGCGCCCGCCAAGCCCGCATCGTTCGATGCGTTCGACAACCCGCTGGCAAAGATCGCCGATGGTCTGGTCGAGCGCTACATGGCCAAGATGGACGTGCTCGATTATGGTGGAGCTAAGGACGAGGTCATGGAGCTCATCCATGCCGCCAACCACTACATCGAGGACTCCGAGCCCTGGGCGCTTGCCAAGGACGAGGCCAAGGCTGACGAGCTGGCGTTTGTGATCTACAACCTGCTCGAGGCCATCCGCATTGCCGCTCACCTGCTGATGCCGCTCATGCCCCAGACTTCTGCCGAGGCCCTGCGCCGCCTGTCCTGCGAGGACGAGGCCGCGAGCGACGACCTCAAGGGCATTTGCGCTTGGGGCCTGCTTGCCGGTGGTCAGCCCGTCGAGAAGGGCGAGCCGCTGTTCCCGCGTCTGGGCTAAGCCGCTGCGCGCCATATCGGCAATTTGCTGTTTAGCTGTAAGGGCATGGCCGCAACGGTCCATGCCCTTTTGCTTTACGATGCAGCCACCATGTTAAGGAGGCAACCATGACAACTTCGCCTTTGGCAAACCCCACGGCAACTAGGGAGCTGCTAGAGGAGTTTGGCCTTGCGACCAAGCATCGCCTGGGCCAGAACTTCCTGATCGACAACCATGTGATCGAACGTATCTGTGAGCTCGCTGAGCTTGCGGGCGATGAGCGCGTGCTCGAGGTCGGCCCGGGTTGCGGCACGCTGACGTTGGCCCTGCTGCAGGAGGCGGCGTGCGTTACGTCGATTGAGGCAGATCCCGAGCTCGAGCCGGTGCTCGATGCTCACGCCGCCGACTACGCCAACTTCCGCTTTATCATGGGCGACGCGCTTAAGGTGGGCCCGGAGCAGATTGAGCAGGCCGCCGGCGGCGAGCCCACGGTATTTGTCGCGAACTTGCCCTATAACGTGGCGGCGACAATCATCCTGCAGTTCTTCCAGACGATGCCCGCGCTCAAGCGCGCCGTCGTCATGGTGCAAAAGGAGGTTGCCGATCGCATTGCCGCAGTGCCGGGCAACAAGACCTATGGCGGCTATACGGCAAAGCTCGGCCTGTATGCGCAGGTGACGGGTCGCTTTGAGGTGCCGCCGCGTTGCTTTATGCCGGCGCCGCACGTGGACTCGGCCGTCGTGCGTATCGACCGTGTTGACGGCGTGGTACCCGAAGGACTCGATCGCGAATTTGTGGCCCGCGTGATTGATGCTGCATTTGCTCAGCGTCGCAAGACCATCCGCAATTCCATGAGCGCCAACGGTTTTGCCAAGGACGTGCTCGATGCCGCTTTTGAGGTTTGCGGTATCGCACCCACCACGCGCGCCGAGACGCTCGATGTTGCCGACTTTGTCCGTCTGGCCCGGGAGCTAATCCATGATGCCTAATGCCGAACGCGTGACGTTTACCAAGAAAAAGAAGACGGTTGCTTGTCTCGTGCCCTTGGCGCCGCTTGCCGACACGCATGCACATCTGCTTTCGTTTTGGGGCAAGGATGTGCCCGAGACGCTCCTGCGTGCCAAAGCCGCGGGCGTCGACCTGTTGGTGACGATGTTCGACCCCATTGCCGACAAGCGCAGCGTGGCGGACTATAGCGACTGGCTGGTGCGCGAGATTCTTCCGATGCAGGATATCCCGCAGATCAAGTATCTTGCCGGCGTGCATCCGTATGGCGCGCCGGACTATACCGACGACGTTCATGCACAGGTCGTTGCCGCACTTGATGACCCCTTATGCGCCGGTATTGGCGAAATCGGCCTGGACTATCACATGGACTATGACGACGATATCGCGCCGGCACCCCATAACGTGCAGATTGATTGCATGGCGCGCCAGCTCGAGCTTGCCGTGCGCCGCAATGTGCCGGTGGAGCTGCACCTGCGTCACGAGGACTCGGATGGGGAGCGCACCTCGCACGTTGATGCGTACAACGTACTGCGCGAGGTGGGTGTGCCCCAGGCTGGTTGTGTGCTGCACTGTTTTGGCGAGGACCGCGCCACGATGGAGCGCTTTGTGGATTTGGGCTGCTATATCGCCTATGGCGGTGCGGCCACCTTTAAGCGCAACGACGATGTGCGCGAGGCATTTGCGGCAACCCCACTCGATCGAATTTTGTTCGAGACGGATTGCCCGTATATGGCTCCGGAGCCCATCCGCGGTCTTGAATGCGAGCCCGCAATGATCTCCATTACGGCAAACACGCTGGTCAACGACCGTGTCGATCGTACCGGCGAGGATGCTGAGGCAATCGCGCAAGCCGCTTGGGAGAATGCCTGCAAACTTTTTCAAAAATAGTTCTTGCGTTCGTGGTGGCGCTCCGTTATTCTAATTCCTGCACGCGGGCGTGGCGGAATTGGCAGACGCGTACGGTTCAGGTCCGTATGGGGGCAACCCCATGAAGGTTCAAGTCCTTTCGCCCGCACCATTAAATTAAAGAGCTCCCAGCAATGGGAGCTTTTTTGTTATGGGCCCATCACAGGGACTTGAACCTGTGAAGGAGCGAGCGTAAAGAAAACGCGAAGCGTTTTTAGCGAGCTGGCGAGGACGCCGGCAGGCGG
>UQZC01000094.1 GCA_900545505.1 uncultured Collinsella sp. | reverse complement strand
TAACGAGCGACAAGCTTAAACGGGTACGGATAATCGCTCAGCAGCGCGGCGTTATCCTCCGAAGCCAGGCACATCGCCAGCTCGTTCTCGCCTTGGCTCAGCAGCTTCCACTCCTGCTTGCGCGCAAACCCGTGGCGAGCGAGCTTTACATGATGCCCGGCAAACGTCATGGCGCTGTTGTCACGCAAGCCTCCGCAAATCGGGAAGCAAATCGGCGCCTGGCCGGACCACACGGCGGGATCGCCCTGCCACAAATACTCGCGACCGTCGGCCTCAATCGAGGTAAACGAGCCGCCGGCCGTGGACACCCTAATAGAAATCGAATCGTTGGAGAGAGCGTATTCCATTGCCCATCCTTTCGGACAACTGCTTTTGCTCGCAAGTACCTGTCTCGGCCCTGACCGAAGGACAAACCCGCACGTTCATCGATGCGTCCGGTATCCCAGCCATGCAACGGGGTACCATACAGACATTGACGTCATTACAGCTGAAAGGCCTTCTTATGCGAACCATCATCCTTTATGCCTCGCGCCATCACGGCAATACGAAAAAGCTCGTGGACGCCATCGTCGAGGCACACCCCGAAATCGATACCCTCGACGTCAAGGCGCTTGGCAAAAACGAGTATCCCAACCTGCACGAATATCATCTAATCGGTGTCGCCACGGGCATTTATTACTCCGAGATCGACAAAGATATGGCACGTGTGCTCACCAACGTGCTGCAGCCGCAGGACAAGGTGTTTGGCCTTATGACCTACGGTGGCAAAAACAAGTGGTACGGCAAGGATATCGATGGCATCTGCCGCATGAAGCAGGCCATCTTTATGGGTGTCTACGGCTGCCCCGGCTTTGATACGTGGGGGCCGTTCAAGCTCGCCGGCGGTGTCCAAAAGGGACACCCGACCGCTGAGGAAATTAAGGGCGCCGTCGACTTCTTCGACAAGATCGAAGACGAGTATGGCGACATCATCGTCGAAGAGTATGCCAAGCGCGAGAAGCGCCTAGCATACGAGAAGGAGCATCCTGCAGGAGGCCTGGTGGCCGGCGTCAAGCGCACGGCAAAGAAGATTGCTAACAAGCTGTAACTGTGAAGGTGCTTTTGAGCGTTTAACCCATACGGCGGGTCCGAGCAGATTCGGGCCCGCCGTCTTTTTCTATCGTTACTCAGTAAAGGCGTTGCCGACGCTCTGGCCGCCAACATACGTCTCGACGAGGGTGAGCTCATGGTCGAACACGACAAAGTCGGCGTCGCGACCAGGCATGATGCTGCCGCACTTATCCTCGATGTGCGCGGAGCGTGCCGGCACCTCGGTTGCCATGCGAATGGCGATATCGGCGCTGGCGATGCCCCAGTCGACGATGTTCTTGACGCCCTGGGCAAGCGTGAGCACCGAGCCGGCAATGCTCTTGCCGTCGGCGAGCCAGCACAGGTTGTCCTTCATGATGACGTCCATGCCACCGCTGGTGTAGCTGCCCTCGGGCATGCCGCCGCAACCCAGACAGTCGGTGATGAGCACCGTGTGCTGCCAGCCCTTTGCCTGCAGCAGCGCCTTGATGGCGGCAGGGTTTACGTGCTTGCCGTCACAGATGATCTCGGCGTAGGTCTCGGGCGTGGACATGGCAGCACCCACGACACCGGGCTCACGGTGATGCAGCCCGCGCTGGCCGTTATAGGTATGCGTAAAGCAGCTGGCACCGGCGTTGATGGCGGCGATGCACTCATCGTAGGTGGCGTCGGAGTGACCGATGCTGGTCACCACACCCTTGGCATTCAGAGCAGCCGCATAAGCAGCGGCACCGTCGCGCTCGGCCGCCATGGCGCTCTTGACGATGCGACCACCCGCAGCCTCCTGCCACTGATCGAAGACCTCCTCGGAGGGATCGATCAGGTAAGCGGGGTTCTGCGCGCCCACGTGCTTCATGGTAAAGAAGGGGCCCTCCAGGTAGATGCCCTGAATGCGTGCACCGCAGAAGTCGGGGCCGCGGCCCTCGTCCGCCTGAGCGATAGCGGCGCAGGCGTCCTTGATCTGCTCGACGCCATCGGTGAACGTCGTGGGCAGCCAGCTGGTGGTACCGCGACGGGCGAGCTCGGTCGAGCTGATATCGATGCCCTCGGGATCGTTATCGGTAGTTGAGTGGTTGTAGAAGCCATGGATGTGAGTATCGACCATACCCGGCGCAATCCACGATCCCGTGTAGTCCTTAATCTCGCAAGAGGGCTCGTCGGCCTGCCAGGCGCCAAAGACGCCATCCTCGACCATAAGATAGCCGCCCAGTTGCGGGCCTGCCGGCAAGAAGAACTTGTCAGCCTTAATTGCGTACGTGCTCATATGCACTCCTTGCTTCTAAAGCAGTTGACTGTGGTGATGCTTATACCCAGCACACGTAAAACAAAAAGCGCCCGCCCGCCGTTATGAGCGGACGGGCGCCCTTACAGGGGGACGCGATTAAGCGGTGAAGGGGTGAATCGTCACGCCCTTAACCACGCGGTTGACCGTGCCGGTGGGGCTCGGCGTATCGGGCGTGTTGCCCACGCGGACGGAGTTGAGCAGGCTGATAGCCTGGGCAAACATCACGAACGGCAGAGCAAGGTAGCCCTCGGGAAGTGCCTCGTAGCCCTTAAAGGTGAAGGACTCACCCTCATAGACGGTGGCACCTTCCTGCTGAACGGCGACGGTGTGCTGAGCGATCTTGTCGCCACCGATCTCGTTGAGGATGTCGATGTCGTACTGACGGGTGTAGGCGTCGTTGTTGACGAACACGAAGACGAGCGTCTTATCGTCGACGAAGGACTTGGGTCCGTGACGATAGCCCATGGAAGTGTCGTAAGAAGTGGCAACCAGGCCGTGAGCAAGCTCGAGAATCTTAAGCTGGCTCTCCTGAGCAAGGCCGCCAAAGGAGCCGGAGCCCAGGTAGGTCACGCGGTTGAAGTCGCCGGCGAGGTAATCGGCGACCTCGGACTCGCGAGCGATAACCTCCTCGCCCATCTTGGCGATGGTCTCGACCCACTCGGCCTTCTGCTCGTCAGAGGCAGTGTCGAAAATAAGGGTGGAGAGCAGGGTCATGCAGGAATAAGAACCGGTCATGGCGAAGCCCTTGTCGTTGGCGCGCGGAATGAGCAGCGTCAGCGCATTGGGATCATCGGCAGACTCGACGGCGAGCTTGCCCTCGGGAGCGCAGGTGATGTTGAGGAACTTGACGTTGTGGACGAGCTCCTTGGCAACGGCAACGGCGGCAAGGCTCTCGGGGCTGTTGCCAGAGCGGGCAAAGGAAACCACGAGCGTGGGATCCTCGGCGCGCAGGAAGTCGCGCGGAGCGCTCACGATGTCGGTCGTGGCGATGGGCTTAAAGTCGTAGAGATCAGTGTTGCCAGCGTGACGCAGGTACGGGGCGCAGGTATCGCCAACGTAGTCGGACGTACCGGCACCGGTGAAGACAACGGACAGACGACCCTCGCCCATAGCGCGAGCCTCGGCCAGGAAGGCCTCGATGGCCTCCTTGTTCTCGCGATAGATGTTGAGCGTATCACGCCAAAGCTCGGGCTGCTGAGCAATCTCGGCCGTGGTGATCTGGGCGCCGAGCTCGGTGAGCTCCTCGACACTCTTCTCGAACATTTCTAATACCTCTCTCTAGAAGTAATCCTCTGACGTGCAATTATACACTTCGGTTGGTTATCTGGTAGTAACCAGTTAAATGCAAAGAATCATCATATGGAAACGATGCGGACACTAGTTGCTACGCTGGTGGTAAACCTTGTATTTAAACTGATCGGCACGAGCAACCGAGAGTGTATACTCCACAACCTCGTTTGACTCGTTATACGTAGTCCTGACCAAATCGAGCACAGGCGAGCCCTCGACAATTCCCAAAAGGTGGGCGTCGGTGGGACGGGCTATGCTCGCATAGAACTCCTCTTCGGCCACGCGAATCTTTTGCTGAAAGTCTTGCTCAATCACATCGTAAAGCGGCTTACGCTCCAGCAGTGGTCGCTTTAGGGACAGAAATTGACGAACCGGTAGATAGCTGCGTTCGACCATCATGGGCATGTTATCGGCAGAACGAAGGCGCTTAAGCTTAAAAATGCGATCACCGATACGCAATCCCATATGCTCGGCCAGATTCTTATCGGCCTCCATCTCGCAAAACTCGAGAATCGTGGTCTCGGGGTCGCGACCCATCGCGCGCATCTGCTCGGTAAAGCTGTAGGACTGCATAAGATTGGTTGCTTTTGCCGAACGGTCGGTCACAAAGGTACCGCGACCGTGCTGCCGAACCACCAGTCCTAAACGCTCCAGTTCCTGCAGAGCCAGGCGTACCGTAGTGCGCGAGAGACCATAGCGCTCCGAAAGTTCGCGCTCGGAAGGAATCATGTCACCGGCGCGATATTCATGGTCGATCTTTTCGGTCAGAATATCGACCAGCTGATCGTACAGCGGTTGCTTATGCGCTCCGATCGCCATCCTATCCTCCCTTTTGCTCGAATTCGGCTAACTACCTAGGGTGTTAAGCATTATCAGTCTGCAACACCCGAATCATCAAGAAAACAAAAGCCGCGTGCTCGAAAGAGCGCGCGGCTTTTAACATGCACATGGCTTAAGGGGTCGGGGTGTGAGCCGCGTAGGGACACACCCCTCAAGCTAGAGCCTTACCAGATGCTCGGCCAGAGACCAAGCGGGCCAGCGCCCAGGATGCCAAGGACGAAGAGCAGGAGAATGCCCTTGGTCGGGGTCCAGCTGTGCTTAGCGAACATGTAGTAAAGCAGCAGCGTAAGCATAAGCGGGACGAGCTTCGGGACGATGGTGTTGAGGGTGTCGGCAACAGAGAAGTTGACCGGATCCTCGGTAACGGTGCCGTAGGTCACGGACTCCATGCCGTTGCCCAGATCGGTGACACCGCACTCGACAGCGTTGCCGTCGGCATCGGAAGCGGTAAGGGCGTTGCCGTCCTTATCGGTCATGGCGATGGTACCGGCCTCAGCGGTCTCGGTATCGATGCCCTCCATACCGGTGAAGTTCTCGGCCTCCTTCTCGGAGACAATCACGGTAGTAGCGGAGAGGCCGCGGGTGGTGCCGTTGGGGATCTGGAGGTTGATCTGGGTGCCACCCATGGTGACGACCAGGCAACCGACGACGAAGACGCCCATGATGGAAGCGGCACGCGTGAAGGCCTGCATGTTGGCGGTCAGAGCGTCAATAGCGCTGGTGCCAAGCTTGTAGGACCAGTTCATGAGCCAGAAGCGCAGAGCGAACTGAACGGCGTTGAAGATCACCAGGAAGATGATCGGCGCAGCGGCGTTGCCGTTGATGGCCATGTTGGAGGTGATGCCGGCCGTGATAGGCACGAGCGTCAGCCAGAACAGGGCGTCACCGATACCACCGAGCGGGCCCATTGCGGCGACGCGGACGGCGCGGATCGTGGGGATGTCAACCTTGTTCTGCTCGAGCGAAAGCACGATGCCCATAACAAAGGTGACGAGGAACGGGTGGGTGTTGAAGAACTCCAGGTTGTGGCTCATAGAAGCCGCGAGGTCGTTCTTGTTGGTGTGGATCTTCTCCAGACCGGGGATGATGGAGTAGAGCCAGCCAGCGGCCTGCATACGCTCGTAGTTGAACGAGGCCTGCAGGAAGCAGGAGCGCCAAGCCATCTTGTTGAGGGTCTTCTGGTCGAGCTGCGGAGCAGGAGTGAGATCCTCGTAGTGCTCCGGGATCACATACTCATTAGATGCCATCTTCGAAGTCACCTCCGTCAGAAACAGCTGCACCCTTCAGCTCGGTCTGCTGCTGGAAGTCCCAGAAAGCGATGCCGAAGCCGATGAGAGCGAGGATGAGCAGAGCAGGGGTTGCCAGCGAATCGTTGGCAACGGTGATGAGCGCGAGGCCAAAGCCCATGAGGAAGAAGCCCCACATATCGCGGTTCATCATAACCTTGAGCAGGACGGCGAAGCCGACGAAGCGCATCATGCCGCCTGCAGCGGACAGACCGGTCTGCAGCCAAGTCGGGATGGCGGAAGCGATGGTCTGACCAATGGTAGCGCCAGCGATGAAGAACAGGGTGACGACGACAGCGAAGATCAGGCCGAGCAGAGCCATGGCGAAGTAGTTCAGGCGCTCGATGCCCTTGGTGTCCGCGTTGTGAGCCATGTTATCGGCCGTGGACATAAGCGGGGACATAAGCGTGAAGACCAGGGTAACGCCAAGCTGGCCAAGCAGAGCGAACGGAATAGCGAGGCCGACTGCCGCGTTGGGCTCGAGACCCGTGGC
>UQZC01000093.1 GCA_900545505.1 uncultured Collinsella sp. | reverse complement strand
CGTCGCCGCGGATGCCGCGCCGGTGTATGTTGCCGGTGACGCTCGTAACGGCAGCTCGCTCGTGGTGAACGCTATGGTCGACGCCCTGGCCTGCGCAGCCGAAGTCGCCGATGCGCTGGAGCTGTAAGGCGGCTGCCCACAATTGAATCGACAAGGGCTGTCCCCAACGGCCGGCCCAAAAGGAACGTCCCCAAGTGCCGCAACTGGGGACGTTCCTTATGTGCCGGCATTCGGGGACACTCCTTGCGGGTTTGCGACCGATTTGTTCGTTTGTCGACGCGCGAGTGCCCATTCGGCGTCTTCTTGAGCTGTGGTGCTCTGCTGTTTCTGTGGTGGCCGGGGGCGCTTGGCTCATAAGGGCGGGTGTGCCGTCTATGTTTACCTGCGGTTTTGTTGCGGTGCGCATTTTCGGTCAAGCATCCCGTCAAGTGTTTGGTCAGCAGTTGGTTTGCAGCCGGAGGCCTATTTTGTCCGTGCTGACAGTGGCTGCCCACCCTCCTCGTAAGCTCAAATTGAGGTTCATCAGTTTGAGGAGGATACTGTGACTGACCACGTTTTAGACCGGGCGCAGCTGTCCGAAGCCGTCGGTAACGATATTGCCGACATGGCCCATTTTTGGATGCTGCGGAAGTTCCAGTTCTTGGAGCCGGCGCGCGAACAGTTCGAGATCATTGTCGACCCGTGGCTCAGCTATTGCACCGAGCCTTCGCAAAACGAAATCATGGCCTACAACATGGCATTTACCGATTGGCTGCTCTTCGAGCGCCCCTATCGCCATGGCAAGACGCTGCTCGAGCTGTATGTTGACGAGCCGCCGGCATCGCTTTCGCCTGCCTCGCTCAAGCGACTCAAGCAGGTACGCGACACACAGTATTTCTCGCGCTTTGGCATTTTGGACAAGGATCCTGCGACTGGTATGGTCGCGCTGAAGGACACGCGCACCGACCGTCGTTTTGATGTCTACGACCCGCATATCGTGCAAAAGGAGCATTGGAGCGACGGCGCGATTGCGGTGCGCCTCGCCTGCGTCGACGATGTCTGGCTGACGGCGGGGCAGCTCTACTTGTATGACATCGCGCGCCTGAGCGACACGGCGGTCGATGGGCCGGGTGCGGTGCATCCGGAGGACCTGCAGGACGGCTTCGACACCTCGTGCATCAGCTTCTTTTTGCGCCTGGTCCGCGACATCATGGGCGCCCAGGGGCGCTACGTAAAGTCCCTCAACATCTACGAGCAGGAGTGGGAGTAGGGGATGTGACTGGTGTCGCCCTGCTGCCCTGACTTTGTCTCAATCTGTAACGTTTGGCGGCTGTTTGGGCCCGTAACTGTTACAGATTGAGACATTTCCCTGTTGTCGCTGGGGTGGGACTGCAACGTATTCCGTCCCCCACATCCCCTCTTCCCTCCGTTAACCGATGCGTCTGCAGTAATCCAACGGGACTAGGTGATAATGGACAAATGTTCAAGTTAATCGTGAGGGAGGAGCTCGATATGGCGTCTGCCGATCGTTCCACGTTGTTTATCAATGCGACCGTCCTAGATGGTTCGGAACATATGGAGCCGCAGCCCGACATGGCCGTGGCCGTTGAGCGCGGTGTCATCACGTGGATGGGGCCGAGTGCTGTGGCGCAGGCGCCTGCAGGTGCCGAGGTCATCGACCTGGCAGGTGCGTATCTCATGCCAGGCCTCATCAATATGCATGTGCATCTGTGCGGTTCGGGCAAGCCGGTTTCGGCGGGCGATGCAGGCGCGCTGATGAAGAAGCTCGATAATCCCGTGGGGCGCGCCATCGTGCGCCATATTCTTAAGGGCAGCGCCCAACAGCAGCTGGCAAGCGGCGTGACCACGGTGCGCGGCGCGGGCGACCCACTGTTTGCCGACATCGCCGTTCGTAATGCCATCGACGCCGGCAAGTATCAAGGTCCTCGCCTGGTGGCGCCGGGAACGGGCGTCACGGTGCCGGGCGGCCATGGTGCAGGCTTGTTCGCCCAGGTGGCCAACAGTCCCGCCGAGGCAGCCGAACAGGTGCGTGACCTGTATGCGCGCGGTGCCGACGTCATTAAGCTGTTCGTGACGGGCGGCGTGTTCGACGCGACCGAGGTGGGCGAGCCGGGTGTGTTGCGTATGCCCGTGGAGGTTGCCGCGGCGGCGTGCAAGGAGGCGCACGATATGGGCCTTCCTGTTATGGCTCATGTTGAGAGTACCGAGGGCGTGAAGGCCGCGCTTGAGGCCGGCGTTGACACGATTGAGCACGGCGCTCCGCTGACGCCCGAGATCCTGGAGCTGTGCCGTGGCGCCGCGGGCACGCAGCTCGAGGGGCGCGCGCCCAGCGTTACCTGCACCATCAGCCCGGCGCTGCCGTTTGTATTGCTCGACCCGGAAAAGACCCATTCGACCGATACGCAAAAGAAGAACGGCGACATCGTGTGCTCGGGCATTATCGAGAGCGCTCGTGCCGCACTGGAAGCTGGCGTTAAGGTAGGCCTTGGCACGGATTCGAGCTGCCCGTTTGTGACGCAGTACGACATGTGGCGTGAGGTGGCCTATTTTGCCAAGTATGTCGGCGTGAGCAACGCCTTCGCACTGCATACGGCTACGCAAGTCAACGCCGAGCTGCTGGGGCTGGACGGCGAGACTGGCACGATCGAGTGCGGCAAGGCCGCCGATATCTTGGTGACGCGCAAGAACCCGCTCGATGACCTGTGCGCACTGCGTGAGCCGACGCACGTAATGTGCCGCGGCGATCTGGTGCGCAAACTCAAGGTGAAGCGCATTCCCGAGGTGGACGCCGAGCTCGACGCGATTATGGCCATGCCGTCCGAGGCGCTGGCCGAGGAGCTTGCCCGCGATGGCGTGGCGTAAGCGCGCGATATGGCGATGCGACAAGGGGCAACCCCTTTGTCATAATCAAAAAAAGCCGAGGTCTCAGTGCGAGGCCTCGGCTTTCATTTTGTCTCACGGTATGGCGGCTACGAGCGCGTCTCCATCTTGGCGTGGCACTTGGGGCAGGTGACGCGGATCTTGCCCTTTCCCTTGGGGACGGAGAGCATCTGGCCGCAGTTGGGGCACTTGAGGTATGCCGTGGTCTTGCGACCCTTCCACATCTTCTTGGCCGTGCGCTTGGCACGCTCAAAGTCTTCCTTACTGGTGCCGGCCGCGCGTGAGGTGCTGGCCGCTGCGGCCCCGCCGCCCAAGCTGGTGACAAACTTGCCCAAGCCGGGGACATTGGCGACAAAGGCCTCGTTCTCCTTGCGACGTGCATCGATGTTTTTGGACAGGCCGCGCAGCACACCAATCACGATGACGGCGATGGCGATCCAGCTGAGCCACTGGATGCGGGCTATCGATCCGATCATCGCGATGATGATGCCGGCAAAACCCATTACGATGGTGAGCTCGTCAGCGCCATTGCGACCCTTCATAAAGTCATTCATGCAAATTGCCTTTCGTTTGATATGCTGCACGCCTTTATACCCGATTTAGAGCAAGGGGGACAGGTTAATCTGCATCAAGGTGGTGCAAACATACCTGTCCCCGGAACACCAAGACGGTGCAAAGAAGTCTGTCCCCAATGCCCCAATTACTTGGAGAGCTTGTCGACGACGCGTTCTATCTCGGCGAGCTTGGCGGCTTTGAGGTCTTCGTCGCCCGATTCGATTGCCGAAGTCACGCAGCCCTCGATATGCGCCTTGAGCACGTCGGCGTTAATGCGCGCGAGGAGCGCCTGCGTGGCCATGAGCTGCGTGGAAATATCGACGCAATAGCGGTCCTCATCGACCATCCGCAAGATGCCGTCGATCTGGCCGCGTGCCGTCTTGAGCATGCGGGTCACCGATTTGTGGTCTGCCATCATGGCGGGTCCTCGTTTCTGGTCGGGGGAGGGGTACGCGCGGGTCGTTATGCGGCGGTCACGGACAGGGCGTGGAACTTCTCGCCCGCGGCCTCGACGGCGTCGGCGAGCTGCTCGGCGGTCACGGTGTCGGCGCACTCCACCTGGACGGTCTGGGTCTCGTGGTCGGCGTCGGCGTCGGTCACGCCGGCAACGTTGAGCAGCGCCGTCTCGACGGCGGCGTCGCAGTGGCCGCACATGAGGCCGGAAGTCTTGATTGTGTAACGCATGGGTATTCCTCTCTGTTGTGTCGGCTTTCCCAGGCACCCGACCTTGACCTTCAAGCCGTCGCTCGCGTATCAAAGTACGCGTCGCTCCTCTTTCAGGTCAATCTCGGGCATCTGGAAAACCCGTTCTAAATGGACTTAATGGTGAGCCTATTTTGCCACTTTAGGCTTAAAGGATTTCAGGCGCAGCGCATTGCTTACGACGCAGACGCTCGACAGGCTCATGGCCGCGGCGCCAAACATCGGCGAGAGTTGCCAACCGGTGAGGGGGAAGAACACGCCCGCGGCGAGCGGAATGCCGATGCCGTTGTAGAACAGCGCCCAGAACAGGTCCTGCTTGATGTTGCGGATCGTGGCGCGCGAAAGCTCGATGGCGCGGGCGACGTCCATGAGGTCGCTGCGCATGAGCACCACATCTGCCCCTTCTTTGGCGATATCGGCGCCGGTGCCGATCGCAAGGCCCACGTCGGCGCGCGCCAGGGCGGGGGAGTCGTTGATGCCGTCGCCCACCATGGCGACCTTGCTGCCCGCATCCTGCAGCTCGCGCACGTGGCGCTCCTTGTCGGCGGGGAGGACGTCGGCGATGACCTGCTCGCTGTTCAGTCCCACGCGGCGGGCGATTGCTTCGGCTGTCACGCGGTTGTCGCCGGTGAGCATGCGCACGTCGACACCGAGCTTGCGGAGCGCGGCGATGGCCTCGGCGCTCGTCTCTTTGACCTCGTCAGCCACGGCGATGGTACCGACGAGCTCGCCGTTCTTGGCAAAGAACAGCGGCGTCTTGCCTTCGGCGGCAAATTGCTCGGCAAGACCCGCGGGCACGGTAACGCCCAGCTCGTCCATCAGGCGTACGTTGCCGGCTGCAATGGTGTTTTGCCCCTCGCGCGCCGTCACGCCATGACCGGGCACGGCGGCAAAGTCCTCGACCATGCGCGCGACAATTCCGCGCGCCTCGCACTCGGCCAAAATCGCCTCGGCCAGCGGGTGCTCGCTTGAGCGCTCCAGCGCAGCGGCCAGCTTGAGCAGCGCCTTTTCGCTCATGGCGGGCGGGCCGTCGGCGCGCGTGGCCACCACGATATCGGTCACGGCAGGCTTGCCGCGGGTGACCGTGCCCGTCTTATCGAGCACCACGGTGCCCGCGCTGCGCAGGTTCTCCAGAGCCTCGGCGCTCTTGAACAGAATGCCCATCTCGGCGCCCTTGCCGGTGCCTACCATAATGGCGACGGGCGTGGCCAGGCCGAGCGCGCACGGACAGCTGATCACCAGCACGGCCACGGCAGAAGTGAGTGCCTCGTTCACGCTGCCGGTCAGTGCCATCCACACCACAAAGGTCACGGCCGAGATCGCGAACACCACGGGCACGAACACGCCGGCGACCTTGTCGGCCATGCGGGCGATGGGCGCCTTGGTGGCGTTGGCGTCCTCGACGAGCTGGATAATCTTGGCGAGCGACGTGTCGGCGCCCACCCGCGTGGCGCGGAAGGTAAACGAACCGGTGCGGTTCACGGTGGCGGCGTTGACGGTGGCACCGGCGGTCTTTTCCACGGGGATGGACTCGCCGGTGAGCGCACTTTCGTCCACGGCCGAGCTGCCCTCGAGCACCACGCCATCGACGGGGATGGACTCGCCGGGGCGCACGCGCAGGACCTGGCCGGGAAGGATGTTGTCAACGTCGACGGTGGTCTCGCTGCCGTCCTCTGCCACGACGGTCGCGGTCTTGGGCGCCAGGTCGATCAGTGCCTCGATGGCGCCGCCGGTTTTGGACTTGCTGCGCGTCTCGAGGTATTTGCCCACGGTGACGAGCGACAGGATGGTGCCGGCGCTCTCAAAATAGAGGTTGTCCATGCTCGTCATCATTGCCTCGTGGACCTGACCTGCGGCTAATTGGTCGGCCATGATGAACATGGCGTAGAGCGACCAGGCGATGGAGGCGGTGGCGCCCACGGCGATGAGGGCGTCCATGGTGGGCGCGCCGTGTGCGAGTGATTTAAACCCATTGATAAAGTACGCGTCGTTGACATAGACGATGGGGATGAGCAGGACGAGCTCGGTGAGGGCGAGCGTCATGCTGTGGGTATGGTCGGTGAAAATGCCGGGCAGCGGCCAGCCGAGCATGTGCCCCATGCCTATGTAGAACAGTGGGATAAGGAATGCGATCGAGACGATGAGGCGGGTG